>JAZSLH010000130.1:0-5517 GCA_045535275.1 Acutalibacteraceae bacterium | reverse complement strand
ACCCTTGAGTCGCGTATAATCGGTGCTAAAGACCGTAGAGAACGTCTTGAATATGAAATGTTTGAAAATATACTTGGAATTCTTTCCGGCCAACTCAAACGCTTTCAGACTACCGCCGAAATAATAGCAATAATTGACGCTTATTGTTCTCTTGCCGAAACGGCGGTTAAAAACGATTATGTTCGCCCTCGCCTTAATACCGAGGGAATAATAAATATCCGCGCAGGCCGTCATCCTGTGGTTGAAAGGGTAATTAGAACCCCCTTCGTATCCAACGATACATATTTAGACCTTAAAGATGACCGTTGCGCCGTTATAACAGGACCGAATATGGCGGGGAAATCAACCTATATGCGACAGGTTGCTCTTATTACCCTGATGGCTCAAATCGGCTCTTTTGTTCCCGCCGAGTCGGCAAACATCAGCATTGTTGACGCAATCTATACCCGTGTCGGCGCGTCGGACGACCTCGCTTCAGGCCAGTCCACCTTTATGGTTGAGATGAGTGAGGTTGCTTCAATTCTTAAAAATGCAACCTCAAGAAGTCTGCTTATTTTAGATGAAATAGGCAGAGGAACCTCAACCTTCGACGGAATGTCTATCGCCCGTGCCGTTTTGGAGTTTGTCGCCGACAAGAAGAAACTCGGCGCAAAAACGCTTTTCGCTACCCACTATCACGAACTCACCGAAATGGAAAACGAACTCAGTGGTATCAGAAACTACAATATTGCGGTTAAAAAACGGGGCGACGATATAACCTTCTTAAGAAGAATTGTCAGAGGCGGAGCCGACGACAGTTACGGAATAGAGGTTGCAAAACTAGCGGGTATTCCCGTCGGAGTAATAAACCGAGCAAAACAGATTTTGCAAAAAACTCTTGAAGAGGGAGTAACCGTAACCCGCACCGTCAGGTCTGAAGAAGCCCAAATGCCACTCGTTTTCGGCAAAAGCGATGAAATTATAGAAGACCTGAAGCAAATGGATGTAAATGTTCTGACCCCGATTGAGTGTATGAGTTTACTGTCCGACCTTTCCAAAAAAGCAAAAGAATTATAATAAAAGGGAGTTGAATTTTATGGCAGAAATAAAGTTGTTACCTAAATCACTTGCGGAACTTATTGCCGCGGGTGAGGTTGTTGAGCGCCCCGCTTCTGTCATAAAAGAACTTGTAGAAAATTCTATAGATGCAGGTGCGGATAAAATAACGGTTGAAATTCAGCGCGGCGGAATTTCTTATATGCGCGTAACCGATAACGGCTGCGGAATTGAACACAGTCAGGTTCCAACCGCCTTTATGCGACACGCTACAAGCAAAATTAAATCGGAAGATGACCTTTTTAAAATTGCAACTTTAGGCTTTCGCGGTGAGGCTCTTGCCTCTATCAGTGCGGTTGCCCGTGTCGAAATGCTGACTAAAACCCAAAACAGTGAGTTTGGAACCCGTTATGTTATAGAGGGCGGTGTTCAGACTGAATACGGTCAAACCGGTTGTCCCGACGGCACTACTATTGTTATACGCGACCTTTTCTACAATACCCCTGCCAGAATGAAATTCCTAAAAAAAGATATTTCTGAAGCAACGGCAGTTGCCTCAATTGTTGACGCAATAGCCCTGTCCCACCCCGAAATATCTATCCGTTTTATAAAAGATTCTAAACCCGTTCTTGCTACAAACGGCGACGGAAAACTTAAATCGGCAATATACTCGGTTTTAGGAAGAGAGTACTCGTCGGGACTTATCCCTGCCGATTCTACAACCGCGGGTATTCGCGTTTCGGGAATGATTTGCAAACCCGTCTACTGCCGTCCCACTCGCTCGGGTCAGTTTTTCTTTCTTAATAACCGCTTTGTCCGCTCTGGAACAATATCCAAAGCCTTGGACCAAGCCTATAAAAGTACGGTTATGGTTGGAAAATTCCCCGCAGGTGTGCTTAATCTTGAAATTCCTTTTGATAGGGTCGATGTCAATGTCCACCCTGCAAAAACCGAAGTTCGTTTTTCGGACGAAAAGGCGGATTTCGACGCGGTTTATTATGCGGTTAAAAATGCCTTGGCTCAAGGTGATACAAGACCCGAACTTGAACTCAAACCCCGTGCAAACGAAAATACCTTCGTAAGAATGACAACCGAAGAATATAGAAACTCTGTCCAAAAATCTGCCTTAGCACAGGAAATTTATTCTTTGGATAAAAATAGACATTTTCCTAAATCGGAAAACACCTATACCCCCAAACCTAATACTAACAGGTTTTCTGTTGCGGCAGATTTTGTCAACCCTTTAATTTCTGACGAAACGGTTCATATTGATTTTAACAGTCCAAAGAACCCATCGCCAAGCGTTAAAGAGGTCTTAACCGAACAAACCGCCAACCCTATCAAAAATGATGCATATCAACAGATTATAAACGCCTTTTCAGACGATAACGGAGAAAGATATGAAAACGCCTCTTTTATCGATGAAACCGAGATGGAATTCAAATATATCGGAGAAGTTTTCCGAACCTATCTTATTGTTCAGTTTAAAGGCAGTATTTGGTTTATTGATAAACACGCTGCCCACGAAAGAATGCTTTATAATAAACTTAAAATCGAGGGTGTAACCGAAGTTCAAACCCTTCTTTCGCCCGTTGCAGTAACCCTTTCCCGTGAGGAACACAGTGCGGTGTGTGAAAATCTTGAACTTTTAAATACCGCGGGTTTTGAGGTTGAGGAATTCGGTACAGTTTCGGTTCTTGTCCGCTCTGTTCCCGCTTGTCTTGCCAAAACCGATGTAATGTTCTTAATGTGCAGTATTGCGGCAAATCTTGTTAAATTTGGAAAAGCGGAAACCGAAATACTCGATGACCTTTATCATAACATAGCCTGTCGAAGTGCGATAAAAGGCGGAAATCAGCAGTCTGCGGCAGAAATGGAAGAATTCGCCCGTCAGATTATTTCTTCAAACGACATTATGTACTGTCCTCACGGTCGTCCTGTTGCCTTTGAACTTAAAAGAAACGAACTCGAAAAGCAGTTCGGAAGAACAAAGTAGGAGAAATTATGGAAAAAATACCCGTAATTGCCGTTGTAGGACCTACCGCATCGGGCAAAACCGAACTTGCCGTAAATCTTGCTGAAAAACTCGGCGGCGAAATAATTTCTTTCGACTCAATGCAGATTTACAAGGGTATGCATATAGCCTCTGCCGCACCGGACAAGGAAGAAATGCACAATGTCCCGCATCACCTTATTGAAACACTAAACCCAGATACCGTTTTTTCGGTTGCTGACTTTGTAAAAGAGGCAAAAAACTGTGTTAGCGATATCATAGGCAGGTCAAAAACGGTCATAATTGCGGGCGGTACAGGGCTTTATGTAAATTCTTTTCTTGACAATATTGCTTTTAGCGAAGAATCGGTCGACTATGAACTTCGCGAAAAACTGAATGCAGAATATGACAACCTGGGCGGAGAAGAAATGTTAAAGAGACTGAGCCACTTCGATGCCGAGTCGGCTAACCGACTTCACCCAAACAACAAAAAGCGTATAATAAGAGCCTTTGAAATTTATATAAATTCAGGCGTAACTATGACAAAGCAGATTGAAAATTCAACAAAAACTGCTTCGCCCTATCTTCCTTATATGATTGGTCTATCTTTTAAGGATAGAGAAAAACTCTATGAGCGTATAAATAAAAGAGTTGATAAAATGTTGGAAAAAGGACTTCTTGCCGAGGCTGAAAAAATGTTCACACAGTCCCATTCCGGTACCAGTGTACAAGCAATCGGCCATAAAGAATTTTTCCCGTACTTTGAGGGAAAAATTGGTCTTAATGAGGCACTAGAAACCTTAAAAGCCGAAACCCGTCGGTATGCAAAGCGTCAACTGACTTGGTTTAGACGAGACGAGCGTATAAATTGGATATATAGGGATATTTCAGAAGATATAACTGATGATGCACTAAAAATACTTGAAAGGAATGGTTATTTTGGAAAAACGGAATAAGGTTATCCAAATTTTAATAATAGTTTCTATTTTGTTTTTCTTCGCCTATCAGTATTATGTAGGCTTTTATGCATCAATCGCTACCGAATCGGCAGTCACTTTCGAATATACCGAGGGTATTGACGCAACCGCTACCTTTATCAGAAATGAAGTTGCTTTGACATCTGACGACAGCGGTACGGTACATTTTCTGGTTTCCAACGGAGAAAAGGTTGCCAAAGACGGAAAAATTGCCGACATTTTTTCAAATGACGCCGCCTCTGCCGCAGCCTCAAGAATTGCAGAAATAGACAAACAACTAAAACTGATTTCCGAAATAGAGGGTTATAACGATACTACCGCAGTTGATGTTGATACTATAAACCAACGGATTTCATCTCATCTTAACTCTTTTGTTTATGCAACTCAGGATGGTAGGTTTACCGACGCAGGAAACTGTGCAACCGAACTTCTCACAATGATGACCAGAAAACAGGTTGCAACAGGGCAGCAAAGCGATTTTAGTGTGCTTAAGGCCGATTTGAACTCTGAAAAAAGTAATCTTCTGCTTCAAATGGGTTCCCCTAAAAAAAGCATATTTTCAAACACCGCGGGTTATTTTGTATCTAATGCTGACGGTTACGAGAAAGTTCTCACTTCAAGTAATCTTGAGAATACAACCCCCGAATATATTGAAAATCTAAAGCAAGAAACGGTAGCCGAAAATGTTATAGGAAAAATAGTCTATGACTACGAGTGGTTCTTGGCAGTCCCCGTTACACTGAACGATTCAATGCATTATAAGGTAAGTGATACAGTTACTGTTAAAATTGACACATCTTCAATTTCCAGAATAACCGCAACTATTCACAGTATAAATCTCTCGGATACCGAAGAGAAAGCCGTAATGATTTTGCGTTGCAACGCTATGAACAGCGAACTTGCTTCTCTTAGAACCGCTTCGGTTAAAATTATTCGCAAGGAATACAGCGGAATTAAGGTTGACAGCAAAGCAATCCGTATTGTTGACTCGGTAACGGGAGTATATGTTGTTTCCGGTCTTGAAGCAAAATTTGTAACGGTAAATATACTTTATTCTGATGATGATTATAAAATATGCGAACTCAATACCGCCGACACTTCAAAACTCAGGCTTTACGACGAGATAATTGTGAAAGGTAAAAATCTTTATGACGGAAAAATCATCTATTGATATTTTTAGCGAAAATTACAGAATAATAGAAGAGGATATATGCAAATCCGCGCAAAGTGTCGGACTTTCCCGTGATGATATTATTCTGCTCGCCGCAACAAAAACAGTCCCTTACGAAACAATCAATTTTGCAATAGAATCCGGCATAAAATATATCGGCGAAAATCGTGTTCAGGAATTTCTTTCGAAAGATAATCTTATTACAAAAGATGTTCATCGCCACTTTATCGGGCATCTTCAGTCGAATAAGGTTAAAGATATTGTTGGAAAGGTTGAAATGATTCAGTCGGTTCACTCGGTAAAACTTGCCTCGCTAATTGGTAAACTATCTTGTGAAAAGG
>JAZSLH010000161.1:0-2414 GCA_045535275.1 Acutalibacteraceae bacterium | reverse complement strand
CGTAAATACCGGGTTCGTTCACTTGGATCGTTCCGCCAAGGTCCACAGCGTTCTGCAGAGCCTTCGCATTTTCTTCGGCATCATTTCCTGGTTTAAAGCCAAAAAGATTTGCATTTGTCATTAAATAATCTTCCTTTCCATACGTATACATCACTGTACGGGCATATTCAGCCCATCAGGCTCAAAGCAACTGTACCTATTATAATTCCCAGCCACTGCTTGGCGTTTAACTTTTCCTTAAAGAAAATCAAGTCGGAAATCAGAGTCACAAAAATCAGACCACCGTTGAGCTCAAAGTCGAACTCTTTGGGGGTTCCGTTTCTTCTGATTTCGGGGTTGCAAGAATCGTCTGCCCCGACAGGCACGGTGCTTGAGGGGACATTAGGAATCATAAGAAGAAGTTCACGCTGTTTTGCGTCAAGTTCACTGAGTTTTGCGTCGTCTTCCTTAATTTTTTCCGAAAGGGTTTTCATCTCGGCAAAAATAGCCGAAACGTCTTTTCCCTCTTTTTTATACTGGGGTATCATTTTAGAAACCGAGTTTTGCTTTGCCTTAAGTTCTTCTACGGCGGTGATTATTTCGCGGCGCTGAACATCAATTTCTAAAAGTTGGTCAATCTCTTTGTCGAGGTTTCCCTGACGGTTTTTTACTGCGGTTTTTACTCTCTCGGGGTCCTGACGGACAATTTTAATGTCTAACATTCTTCTACCTCTAATCTGTTAATCTTTTTGCAAAATCTTCAAGTTCTTTTTTGCTGTAAAATTCAATAGTAAGGGTTCCTTTTTCTTTACCCTTTTGAACTATTTTTACCCTTCTGCCAAGTTCGTTCTGGGTGGCAAGTTCAACCTCTTTGTAGAAGTTGTCAAGCGGAATTTCTTTTGCTTTTTTAACCGAGCCTTTGCCCGTTTTAAGCATATTTTCAAGTTCTCTGACCGACGCCCCATTTAATGCCGCTTTCAGCATTTGACCGCGTAAATCAGAACCCTTTTCTGCGCTAAGAAGCGTTCTTGCGTGACCCGCAGAAATTTTACCCGTCTTAAGATACTCGGTTTCGCTTGGGGTCAGTTCCAAAAGCCTTAAGGTGTTTGCAACGGCGGAACGGGATTTTCCCATTGCGGCCGCAACATCTTCCTGGGTTAGTCCGTAGGAAACCATTAGTGAGCGGTAGCCGAGAGCCTCTTCAACGGCGTTTAGGTCTTCACGCTGAAGGTTTTCTATGAGAGCCGCCTCCATAACCTCGCGCTCACTCATTTCGCGAATAACAACCGGAACGGTGCGAAGTTCGGCAAGACGGCAGGCTCTCCAACGGCGTTCTCTCGCAATTATCTCGTATCCGCCCGACGCTTTACTGCGAACAAGAATTGGCTGTAGAAGCCCGTGTTTTTTGATAGACTCGGCAAGTTCTGAAAGAGCCTGTTCGTCAAAATCTTTTCTGGGCTGGTCGCGGTTAGGCTCAATTTCCGAAAGCATTACTTCGGTAATACCCGATTCTTCGGTATTGATATCAAAAAGAGAGTTAAGTCCTTTTCCAAGACCTTTATTTACTGCCATCTTGTCACCTTCCGTTTCTTTTTACGAATTCTTTCGCCAAATCGTCATAGGCTTTACCGCCCTTGTTTTTTGGGTCATAATACTGAATAGGTTTGCCGTGGCTCGGGGCTTCGGAAAGGCGTACGGCACGGGGAATTGTTGTAGCGTAAAGTTCTTTCGGGAAAAACTTCTTAACCTCGGCAACGACCTGTTGGGTGAGGTTAAGTCTTCCGTCAAACATTGTAAGCAAAATTCCCTCAAGTTCAATTCTCGGGTTATATATTCTCTTGACCTGACGAACGGTTGAAATAAGTTGGGAAAGGCCCTCAAGCGCAAAATATTCGCACTGAATAGGTACAAGCACGCTGTCACTTGCGCAAAGAGAATTTATTGTTATAAGTCCAAGAGAGGGCGGACAGTCGATAAAAATAAAATCGTAATCGCCCTTAACAAGCACTAAAGCGTTTTTTAGTTGAGCCTCGCGGTGTTCAAGCGAAATAAGTTCAACCTCGGCGCCCGCAAGGTTCATATTACAAGGGATTAAATCAACCCCCTGAAAATCGGTTTTAATAATGGCACTGCTGACATTTGCCCGACCTATTAAGAGGTCATAAACCGAGGCAGTGAGCGTCTGTTTGTCAATTCCGTAGGCAGAGGTGGAATTACCCTGTGGGTCGGCGTCTACAAGAAGAACCTTAAAGCCGAGTTTTCCTATTCCTGCGGCAAGGTTAACCGCCGTTGTCGTTTTACCGACACCGCCCTTTTGGTTTACAACCGAAACGATTTTTCCCATATCTGCCCTCCTGTTTTAATTTAATAGATATTATATCAAAACTACCCCGAAAAATCAACACCAATATTGTTTGTTTTCGCCCTAAAAAAGC
>JAZSLH010000166.1:0-1578 GCA_045535275.1 Acutalibacteraceae bacterium | reverse complement strand
AGTCCAGATTTTGTAGCCCTTCTTCTTAAGATACTCGGGGGGAATAAGCATTGCGAGGTTGGTCTTTCCGCAAGCAGAGGGGAAAGCAGCAGCAACATAGCGAACTTCTCCTTCGGGGTTTTCGAGGCCTAAAATAAGCATATGCTCAGCCATCCAGCCTTCTTTCCAGCCCTGGTAAGAAGCGATACGAAGAGCGAAACACTTTTTACCGAGAAGAACGTTTCCGCCGTAACCGGAGTTTACCGAAATGATGGTATTATCCTGGGGGAAGTGGCAGATGAAACGGTTTTCAGGGTCAATCTCGCAGCGGCTGTGAAGTCCGCGAACCCAGTCATTTGAGTCGCCGAGAACTTCCCAAACCTTATTGTCAACACGGGTCATAATGAGCATATTGAGAACAACGTAAACCGAGTCGGTAATCTCTACGCCGATTTTAGCAAGAGGAGAACCGATAGGTCCCATAGAATAAGGGATTATATACATTGTACGGCCCTTATAACTTCCACGGGCGATTTTATAGAGTTTATCGTACATTTCATTAGGGTCACACCAGTTGTTAGTAGGACCTGCTTCTTCCTTGGTTGCGGTACATATAAAAGTACGGTCTTCAACACGGGCAACATCGTTAGGATTGGTTCTGTGAAGATAGCAACCGGGGAGTTTTTCCTGGTTGAGTTCTTCAAGTTCGCCAAGGCGAACCGCTTCTGCACGAAGTTCATCACGCTGTGCGTCCGTTCCGTCTATCCATACAACTTTTTCGGGCTGTAAAAGGTCTTTCATTTCTTCCAGCCACTTAAGAACAAAAGGGTTTTTAGTCATTTTTATTTCTCCTTATTAAGAATTTTTGGTGCTACGAATTCGGAATCGGTAACACCGAAAATCCAATTTTCACCGAATACATTATATATAATAATGCGACTAAAATCAAGTATTATTATTTTTATTTACACTTTTCTCATATTTTGTCAAAAAAATGCCCTGTCGCAGTAGTGCGATAGGGCAAAATAACGGCTTTAAGTTTTAACTATTATTGGCATTACTCCGTTTGGCTCAATATCTATTACAGCATAAGAGGTCCCGTTTTCTCTACCGCTTGAAAGAGAACCGGGATTAACAAAATATATCCCGTCATCATAGTCTGTTTTAGAGATATGGGTATGTCCGTAGAGGACGATTTTTGCACTCCGCCGTTTTGCTTCGGCTTTTAGTCCGCCAAGTCCACCTTTTACAAAATAACTATGGCCATGGGTATAAAATATTCTTAAACCCTCAATTACCGTTTCATTTTCACACGGAAACTCTGAAGAAAAATCACAGTTTCCGCTGACGATATGAAAAGTTCGGTCCGGATAGATATAAGTATAATCTTCAATATCTCTTACACAGTCGCCAAGGAAGAAAACATGTTTAGCATCGCTTTGTGCTTCTATTGCTTTTTCGATTTCTCCTTTTTTCCCGTGAGAGTCGGATATAACAAGCAATCTCATTTCTTATCCTTTCATAAACTAACAATAAATTCAGTATACATTATATATAAGCAAACAGGAATAATCCGAACCTGCCTAAAAGGGCATAATT
>JAZSLH010000157.1:0-2287 GCA_045535275.1 Acutalibacteraceae bacterium | reverse complement strand
CTTCGGCGGTTATCTGCTCTAAAGGTTTTGAGCGTATTACCCCTCGGGCTTTGGGAATTATACAGTAGGTGCAGTAGCGGTCACACCCGTCTTGAACCTTCATAAAGGCGCGTGTTCTCTCGGAAAAATCGGTAAGGCAGGGGGTTTTGTATTCTTCCCCGCTTTCGTGCTTTTCAACCCCGACAATTCTCTGACGGGTTTTAGAAAACCTTTCTAAAAGAAGAGGAAGGTTCTCAGGGGAAGTGTTTCCCGAAACGATATCAGCCTCTAAAAGTTCCTCGGCTTTTTCGGGGAACGCCTGGGGCATACAGCCGACAAGGACAACAACCCCGTTTGGCAGTTGTCTTTTAAAACGGCGGACTGCCTGACGGGTTTTGCGGTCGCTTTCTGCCGTTACGGTACAGGAATTTATTATTACACAGTCGGCGTCACAGGGGTTTTGCACAACGGTATGACCCACGTTTTTAAAAAGTTGTGCCATTACCTGCGTTTCGTACTGATTTACCTTGCAACCCAAGGTATAAAAAGAAACTTTCATATATCTTCTCCTAATTTACTGATTAGCATTATAACTTATTTTTGATTCTTTTTCAATTGTAAAAGTTTATAATCTATGTTATAATGATAAAAAACCCAAAGGAGAGTTTATGAGCAAGGTTAAATATTCCTTTTATTTTTCGGCATCTCTTTTGCTTGTCTACTATGTTTTTACCCCCGTTTTTTTGGCGGTTTCGGGGCTTCCTTTTATAAGCAGTCTTCTTAGTCAGACCGCCCTTACATATTTAGGGCTTTCGGTCGTTCTTTTCCTTAAAAAAACGGGTCTTCCTACGGCGGTATTTACCCTTGTAGGCGCTCTTTTGCAGATTTCTCCTTTAGTTTACTGCATAACCCAGATTTTTAAAGAGCTTTTCTCCTTTTCGGTTGCCTTTAACCTTTTAACCGCCCTTTGTCAGATAGCCTCTTTTTCGGTTTTAACCCTTTTTGCTCTGAAGCCTAAAACTCTTTTAACGCGGCGTTTTTGGTTTTTACCGATAGTTTTTTGTGCCCTTTCCTTTTTATTTTATATAACCGACCTTTTCGTTTTAAGCCTTTTGGCCTCGTCGGTACAACTCCTGCCCCTTATATTTAATATAGTCCTTTTCCTTATCCTCTGCACAGCCCTTTGCTTTATGGCAATAGGCTATAAAAACCGTGAACTGTAAACTGTAAAATAAAAAAAGACAACCTCTCGGTTGTCTTTTTTTATTTTATCTTTTCTTCTTGTTTGTTCACATACTCTTTAAGTGCGATGTTGATAAACTGGGAAAGAGAACGGTCATCGTATTCCGCAAGTTTCTTTGCTTTTTCAAGTAGGTCGCTGTCAACAGTTATACTTATTTGTTGCTTAAGCGGTTTCACATCATCGCCCCCTAACAAATTTATTATATCCAAAACTATTTCAATATGTCAGGATATGATATAAAATGATATTAAATATCATAAAGGGGTGTTTTTATGGCAGAGTACTGTTTAAAATGTTTAAACAAGCATTTTAACAAAAACTTTTCTTCTAAAGATGTTATTCTTGCAAAAGATTTTTGTGAGGGTTGTTCAGAAATTAAGCCTTGTGTAATGACAATTCTTCCCGAAAACCGTTTTGAAAGAGTTCCCTATCGCATCTTCAAGAAACCGAATATCTGAAACTTATAAACTGTAAACTGAAAACTGAAAAAAGACAACCGAAGGGAGTTGCGATTAGGGATAAACCGCCTAAAAAAGCAAATTTTTGCGGACTAATGTGTTAAAAAGACACGGTATGCGTTAGCATTACCGTGTCTTTTTGCCTTTTATACCACCAAAAATTCATCTTTTTTAGGTGCTGTGCAGTTTTGTAATTTAAAAATTTGTTCTATTCACGAAGTCGATAAACCGCAGGAATACTGGCGTATTTCAAGGTTTGAGACAAGAGATGGAGCAAATTTTAGTTCCAAAACCGATTTTTCCTTAAGGGTACGTTCCGAAGGGTCGATACTCTCTTTTTTGAAAGGGTTGCACATATTCGAAACTCTTTGAAATTTTGACCAATGTGTTCGAACCCTTACAGTTTTTATAATTCGTGCCGAAGGCACACCGAAACTTCTTCACTATTCACTATTACTTATTACTTGCCAAAATCGACAAAAAGAGAAGAGTGAAAAGTGAAGAGTTAATAGTGAAAAAGTAAAATCGACAAGCTTCTGTCGAAACTTGTCGATTTTGGAAAGGGTGTACGAATTAGATGCCCTTTTATTTTTTTACCTATGTGTTT
>JAZSLH010000055.1:0-9909 GCA_045535275.1 Acutalibacteraceae bacterium | reverse complement strand
GCATACACATCTTCAAAGACCTAACGATGTGTAAACGGATGCTGTTTTGCATCTCACTACCCGGTGGCAGTTAATATTTTTCCTAATTATACCATAAAACAATAACTTGTCAACTGCCGCGAAAAATAAAAATTCCAAACCCAACCTAAAGGTCGAATTTGGAATTTTGGTCGAGGTGACAGGACTCGAACCTGCGGCATCTAGTTCCCAAAACTAGCGCCCTACCAACTGGGCGACACCTCGATATTGAATTGTTTTTATAATTTTGCGGATATGCAATTTTATGTATTTCGTTTTGGCAACCCTCTTGCGGTGCCCAAAACTTTTATCGGCTAACGCCTAAAAGTTTTGACCGCGGCGCGTCGTTTTGTTCGCTTTTTCGTCCACCGGACGCGCTCGCAACCTCACCCAAAACTAGCGCCCTGTAGGCTTGGGCGACACCTCGATATAGGTTATTAAGTTTTAAGCGGTTAAAAGGTGCGGGAAATTCGCACCCACACATTATAAGATAAATTTCGTTTTTTGTCAATGGACAAAAATATTGTTATACCGAGTTTTCGGAGTATAATAATATCGGTGATGTTATGAATGTTTTTGAAAAAATCTATGAAACGGTTTGTGCTATTCCAAAAGGTAAAGTAGCAACCTATGGACAGATAGCCACTCTGGCGGGCAATCCCCGTTGGGCACGGGTAGTGGGCTATGCATTACACAACAACCCTGCGCCTGGAGTTATACCGTGCCACAGGGTTGTTAACCGCGAGGGTAGAGTTGCTGAAAAATTTGCTTTTGGCGGGGGAGAGACCCAGCGTAAACTTCTTGAGTCAGAGGGAATTATTTTTGAAGAAGACGGGCATATTGACCTTAAAAAATTCGGGGTTACCTGTCAGTAAAGTCGTTGTATTTTTCTTTTGAAAGGGGAATATATTTAACCTTTCGGCGTTTTTTCTTGCCGGAATTCAGTTTTGCAACCGAAACCGACAAAACAATAAGAGCAACGATAGCAAAGCAGTAAACGACAATCATAAACGGGGAGGTAAAAAAGCGTTTTGCAACGTCTAAAATTACAAGCCAGAAATCTGATTTAACCGTTTGACCGGCAACAAGGTTTAAAGAACCGATTTTCTCTTCGGCATAGTAAATATCCGCTGTTCCGATAACTGTTCCTTTCTTTATTGGAGCCGAATAGGTTTCTTTGTCAAGTTTAATGTCGAACATTAATGTAGAGGCGTTTGCGTCTTTCGGGAGCAGAGCCTCAAGACCGCTTTCAAAGCAGATTGGCAAAAAATCTGTCTCACGGGCAAGTTTTATAGGTGCTTCGGCAACCGGAGTGGTAGATTCAAAAACCGACTTATATTCAAAATTGTTAAAAGCCCATCTGAACATATTTGCGGCATCTTTAAAATCGTTTCTGACCCCGCCCGTAGTATTGGCGTTCAGAACAATAACCATATATTCATAACCGCTGTATCTGCCGGTAGAAACAATGCATCTGCCGGCTTTTTCTGTGTATCCTGTTTTACCTGCCTTTGCATACTTATAGTAGGCATTAGAGTTTACATTTATTAACATATTAGAGGCCACAATAGTACGCTCTTTTGACATATTTGTAGCAGAAACGGTATAGAAAGAGGAGGAACACAATTTTTTAATAAGTTCATTTTTAAAGCAAACCGAAGCCAGTTTGTATATGTCACGGGCGGTAGTGTAATGGTCATCGTCATGAAGACCGATGGGGTCTGTAAAATGTGAGTTCAAAAGACCGATTTCGGTCGCTTTTTTGTTCATAAGTTCAGCAAAGTTCTCTTTTGAACCGCCGACATGCTCTGCAATAGCATAGGCAACATCTCCGCAAGAAGAAACAAGCAAAGCGGCAAGAGCATCTTTAGCACTAATTTCCTCGCCAACCTTAAGGTTTAAAACAACCGAGCCGGTTCCGAGAATAAGATTATTAGCATAACTTGTATAAACTATCTTGGTGTTTTCGATATCAGGAATCTCGTCAACCATTACCAAAGCGGTTAAAAGCACAGTAATAGAGCCGGGGTACATTTTTTTATCGGCATTTTTCTCGTAAATAACAACATCTTCGTTTTTATCAAGATATACTACCATTCCTGCCTCGTGGTGCATTTCATACTGGGTTATCTGATAAGCGTTTGCAGGAATTACGAAAAGAGAGCACAATATTAACGAAAGGACACAAATAAGAAATTTTTTCATAGCATTATCCTTAAAAATGTATTATAATGAAATCAACATATTTAGTATACAATAATTCTGAAAAAAATAAAAGTCAATTTTTCATAATTTAGAAAAATTTTTAAGGAGAAAAAAGATGATTTATGTCACCGGTGATATGCACGGAGCCGAAGACCGCCTTTACGGAAAACAGTGGCGCAAACTAAAGGCGGGAGATATACTACTGGTATGCGGAGATTTCGGATATATATGGAACGGCGGAAAGTTTGAAAAGGAAGCGGTAGAATATCTTGGAAGCCGCAAATTCACGGTCGCTTTTATTGACGGAACCCATGAAAATTTCGACAAAATCAACGCCTGCAGAGAAACCTATTGGAAGGGCGGAATGGTCCACCGCATAAGCGGAAATCTTCTTCATTTAATGCGGGGACAAATTTTCAATATTGACGGGAACAAAATTTTCACCTTCGGCGGAGGGGAATCAACCGATAAAGACATTCGTGCAGAACAGGGCCTTTATTGGAAAGAAGAACTGCCCACCCCTGCCGAAATGGCACGCGGAGCAGCAAAACTTGACGAAGCGGGTCTTGAAGTGGACTATATTATAACCCACGAACCGCCGAAACTTGTTAAAAGTGCAATGCTTCTCAGGGAAGGCTCGGCCGACCGCGTTAACAAACTTAACGGATATTTTGAAGAGATAGATGCCGGATGCAGTTTTAAAAAGTGGTATTTCGGTTCTCTCCACGAGGACAGAGTTGTAACCCCTAAACACACCTGTGTTTTCAATAAGATAATTCCGCTTGGCGAGTAACAAGGTTGTTTTTTTGAAAGAAATGTGATACAATGCATTTGCAACATACATTACCGGAGGTAATTTTATGGTAAACACAGACAGACTTTGCATGGGCTGTATGAATGATAACGGCGGAGAGAAAATCTGTTCTATCTGCGGATATGATTCGTCTGAAGACAATGCACCTGAATTTCTTGCGGTTGGAACCTGGCTTAATGCTAACAGGTATCTTCTCGGCAGAGTAATAGAAGAAAACGGTGACGGTGTTACCTATATAGGTTGGGATAACGAAACAAATGCGGTTGTAAACATTAAGGAATATTTCCCTCATGGCATAGCGGAAAGAAGACCCGACCGTTTAACAGTAACTCCAAGAGAGGATAAAGCCCTTTCTTTCACAAGGGGAATGGATTCATTCACCGACCTGTTTTTCAGACTTAGAAACCAACCCGAAAGCACTGCGATTCTACGTGTTGTAGATATTTTTGAAGCAAACGGAACAATGTATGCCGTTCAGAGCACCATTTCGGGAACAACCCTTAAATCTTTCCTTATTAGAAATGGCGGAACGCTTAAGTGGGAGCAGGTCAAACCCCTCTTTATGCCTCTTTTGGCAACCATTTCCGACCTTAATAACGCCGGAATAGTTCATCGCGGAATTTCGCCCGATAATATTATAGTGGGACGTGACGGAAAACTCCGTCTGACCGGTTTTTGTATAAAAGAGGTCAGGGTAGAGCATACCGAGTTTTTGTCCTATCTTTCTTCGGGTTATGCTGCCCCTGAACAGCATCTTGAAAATGATACCTATTCGGCTTCTTGTGATGTATATGCTATCGGCGCGGTTATGTTCCGTACCCTTATAGGAGTTACACCGCCCGACGCAAAAGACCGCCTTGCAAACGATAAACTTTCGGTTCCTGCCAAGGTTACCGAAGTTGTTCCCAAAGGTGCGCTTGTTTCTATTGCTAACGCTCTAAAGGTTGACAAAACCGAGCGAGTTTCTTCGGCAGAACGCCTTTATAAAATGCTTGAAACGGTGTCTATAGGAACCGCTGTTATACCAAATGTCGACGCAAACGGTTCAAAACCGCAAAAGAAAAAGACTTCGGGCAAAAGTGCCGCAATTATCGCTTCGGCTATTACGGCTGTTATATTTATAATTTTGTTTATAATATTTTGGCTCTTGTTCGGTGGACTTTTAACAAAGGCTCCCGACCACAACAGCAGCAGTTCAACCCCTGCACCTATAATAACCGACAACAGTTCGGTAAACTCGGGATATGCCCCTGAAGGAGGCACCTACCCAATTCCCGAACTTATCGGCAGTGTTTATACAGACGTTTACGGCGATATGCAGACCGAATATTCTCAATTCAAATTTGAGGTCGGCGGTCGAATTCCGTCCGACAAGTATCAGAGAGGTTTTATTTGCGATGTAAAGGTTAACGGAGTTTCTGTAAAGGCAGGAGACAAAGCCCCTCGTGATACGGTTATAGAGGTCTACATAAGCCAAGGGCCCGACAAGGTAACAATGCCTAATATTATAGGCAAAACGGTTGACCAAGCAAAATCAATGCTCTTTGATGCAGGATTTTACAGCGACACCATTATTCTTCGCAAGGCTTACGAGGAGTTTGTGCTTCCCGGTCAGGTATTTAAGGTAACCTACGGCGAAGACGACGCTTCAATAGTTGCGGGAACCAAGGTTTCTCTTAATGAACTGATAATTGTTTATTACCGTGAAGAAGAGGAAACAAGTACCGAATCAGAAACGGTTACCGAGTAAAAACAAAAAGAAGGTGAGTGCTCCGAAAGCGCTCACCTTCTTTTTTATTTATGTGATAAATTATTCTTCGGTGTTTTTGGAAATATACTCAACAACATCGCCGATAGTGTGAAGATTTTCAACCTCTTCGTCGGGAATTTCAACCCCAAACTCGTCTTCGACAGACATAAGTAGGTCTACAAGGTCAAGACTGTCTGCGCCGAGGTCTTCGGCAATTTTTGTGTTCAAGGTCATAGTTGTCGGGTCAGCGGCAAGTTGTTCTGCTAAAATTTCGGTCATTTTTTCAAAAATCATTCAAATTCTCCTTAGTAAAGTCCACGCTCCGAGGTAGACACGAGGGTGGGTTTTGTGATATAGTAAGTAAGAAAGGTAAGATTACCTAAACAAATAATATGTTGCAAAAGGCAATTTGTCAACAGTTTTATTAAAAAAGAGTTAAAAGGAATGTATTTATGATAAAAAATTTCGGAGTAATCGGCTGTCCTATAGGACATACAATGTCGCCATTTATACATGCCAAGTTGTTTAAAATGAGGGGCGTTTATGCACAATACAAAAAATTTGAAATCACACCCGAAAACCTTTCTTCAGAATTTAACAGAAGCCTTAAAAATTCAGATGGATTTAATGTAACAATTCCTCACAAGGTTTTCATAACCAATCTTCTGGATGATTTAGATTCTTCTGCCGCCGAGTATGGAGCGGTAAATACTGTTTGCAAGAAAAACGGGAAATATTTAGGCTTTAATACCGATGCCTACGGCTTTTTAAAAGGACTTGAACTTTCGGGAATTTCCCTTGAAGGAAAGGTGGCGGTTTTGGGCTACGGAGGGGCAGCAAGAACAATAGTAACCGAATGCCTTAAAGCAGGTTGCGAGGTAACGGTTGTTACAACCCCCGACCGAACTGAAAAAGCCGAAACGGCAGTTTGTGAAATTGCCGACAAAACGGGCAAAAAAGTTAAAGTTCTCTGCCAAGATGACCTTGATGAAGATTACGACCTTCTTGTAAATGCAACCCCCGTTGGAATGTACCCGAAAATCGACGAGATACCCCTTGCCGAGCAAAAAATAAATCTTTTCAAAGCGGTTTATGATATAGTCTATAATCCGACCGAAACCCGCCTTATCAAAACCGCTAAAAGTCTTGATAAGGTTTGCGGTTCAGGAATGTCAATGCTCGTCTGCCAGGCACAAAAAGCCCAGAATATCTGGCTTGGTGTTGATTTTTCAAATGATGAAACCGCCAATTTGATTTTAGAAGCCGAAAGGGAACTTGAAAGGACATTTAAAAAATGAACAATATAATTCTTTGCGGATTTATGGGAAGCGGTAAAACCACACTCGCAAAACGGCTTTCAGAAAAACTCAATATGCCTTTTGTTGATACCGACGAGGAAATTTCCAAACAAGAGGGCAAAAGCATCTCTGAAATTTTCGCTCAAAACGGAGAAGCCTATTTCAGAACCCTTGAAACAGAACTTATTAAAAGGCTTTCTAAAGAGGAGGGGAGAATAATTTCTCTCGGCGGAGGTCTTGCGGCAAAAACTGAAAATCATACATATCTAAAACAGGCGGGAACGGTAATTTTTATCGATTGCCCTATTGAAATAACCTTAAATCGTATTCTGGGTGACACCTCACGCCCCTTAACAAAAATGGGCAAAGATGAAATTATCGCCCTTTATAATCTTCGAAAACCCTTATACGAAAAGGTTGCTGATATAGTTATAGACAGTTCGTCAAGCAAAGGAAATACCTTAAGACTTGCTCTTGAGGCTTTAGATAATATGCAAAAATAGAAGGCGTCCGCCTTCTATTTTTTGTTCTCTTAAATATTGCATTTAATGTAGATTTATGATAAAATAATTATTAATAATGCTTAAAAAGAGGTGATGTGTTGTGCAGAAGATAACCGTTAGCGGTCAAAACGGCTATGAAATACTTATCCAAAGCGGTCTTATATCCCGTGCGGGTGAGTTTGTCCGTAAAGTGTCAAAGGCTCAAAAGGCGCTTATTGTTTCGGACGATACTGTTTTCTCCCTTTACGGAAAAACTGTTAAAACATCTCTTGAAGCCGAAAATTTTAAGGTTTCTTCCTTTGTTTTTAAAGCCGGTGAGGCCTCTAAAAATTTAAACACCGTAACCGAAATGATAAATGCACTCTGTAAAGCCCACCTTACAAGAGCCGATATTGTTGTTGCCCTCGGTGGTGGAGTTACGGGAGATATGGCGGGCTTCGCTTCGGCAATCTATCTTCGCGGAATCGACTTTGTCCAAATTCCAACCTCTCTCTTGGCTCAGGTCGACTCTTCGGTCGGAGGCAAAACGGGTTGCGACCTTCCTTTCGGTAAAAACCTTGTCGGTGCTTTTCACAACCCTCTGCTTGTTTTAATTGACCCCGAAACCTTAAACACTCTACCCGACCGCTATAAAAAAGACGGAATCGGTGAAATAGTTAAATGCGGTTGTATTCGCTCTGCTTCCCTTTTTGAAAAACTTGAAAACTGTGAAGATTTTGAGAGTATAAAGACCGAAGCCATTTTTGAGTGTGTCGATATAAAAAGAAAAGTTGTTGAGAACGACTTTACCGAAAAGGGCGAAAGAATGTTGCTGAATTTCGGTCATACCCTCGCCCACGCTATTGAAAAATATGAAAATTATGTCGGTCTTGCCCATGGCGAAGCGGTAGGAATCGGAATGGTCCAAATCACAAAATCTGCCGAAAGACTGGGTTATACAAATAAAGGCACTGCTAAAAGAATAGAGGCTCTGCTTAAAAGGTTCGGGCTCCCCGTTTCCTTTAACGCCCCAACCAAAAAACTTACCGAAATAATGCTTCACGATAAAAAACGAAAATTAGACGGAATAAACCTTGTTCTTCTAAAGGAAATAGGGAACTCGTTTACCCTTTGCTGTCCAACCGAAAAACTCCAAAAGTTTTTCTCGGAGGTGGAGTAGTGGAAGTAAAAATATTCCCATCTGCCCTTTGTGGCGAGGTTCAAATTCCCCCTTCAAAATCTGCCGCCCACCGTGCCCTTATCTGTGCCGCCCTCGCTAAAGAAATAAGCCGAGTTACCCCTTTTTGCACCTCGGACGATATAAAGGCTACTGTAAGGTGTCTTCGTGAACTTGGAATGACGGTAGAAGAAGACCAAAACGGATATACCGTAGGCAGAGGTCAAACGGCAAAAAACGCCCTTTTAGATTTTGGCGAATCGGGTTCAACCGCAAGGTTTCTCTTGCCCGTTGCGGCGGCTCTCGGTGTAAACGCTAAACTTACGGGAAGCGGAAGACTTCCCGAGCGTCCAATGTCGGTTTTGACGAGTCTCTTAAGGCAACACGGCGTTTTAGTTTCTTCTGATAGTCTGCCTTTAAACCTTGAGGGAAAACTAACGGGAGGGGACTTCTCTCTTCCCGGAAATGTCAGTTCCCAGTTCATAAGCGGACTGCTTCTTGCCGCCCCGCTACTAAGCGATGAGGTCAGAATTCATCTGACCACCGAAATGCAGTCGGTGGGTTACATAGATATGACGGTTGAGGCAATGAAAAAACAGGGTGTAACTGTTGTCGAAACTAATACGGGCTATATGATAAGCAAAGAAAGTGAATACCGCCCGTCAGATACCGTTATTGAGGGCGACTGGTCACAAGCGGCTTTCTTTATGTCGGCTGCCGCAATCGGCTCGGATATAAAAATCAAAGGCTTAAACTTCGCCTCTAATCAAGGGGATATGGCGGCTCTTGATGTTTTTGCCGCCTTTGGTGCCCAGATAAGTATTGAAGATGATGTTTTACATATAAGAAAAGGAACCCTTCGCGGAATAGAGGTCAATGCCGCCAACATTCCCGATATGGTCCCGGCTATCGCCGCTACCGCCGCTTTTGCTAAGGGCAAAACGGTTATCCATTCGGCAGAGCGTCTTCGCCTAAAAGAAAGTGACCGAATTAAAACCACTGTCGCTGCTTTAAACGCTATGGGCGTTAAAACCGAAGAAAAACCTGACGGAATGATAATTTACGGAACGGGTAAGGTTACGGGCGGAAAAATAGACGGTGCTAATGACCATAGAATTGTAATGGCGTTTTCTGTCGCCGCCGCGTTTGCTTCGGGCGAAAGCGAAATTACGGGCGCCCAGGCAGTAAATAAATCTTATCCTGAATTTTTTAAAGACTTTGTAAAGTTAGGGGGTAATGTCGTATGAAATCAAGTATCGGCTCAAAGGTCAGACTGACCGTTTTCGGCGAAAGTCACGGCGTGGCTATCGGCTGTGTCCTTGAGGGGCTTCCCGCCGGTCATAAAATTGATTTTGACCTTGTTTTTGAGCAGTTGTCCCGTCGCTCTCCGGGTAAAGACCCTACTGCTACGGCAAGAAGAGAAGAAGATGTGCCCGAATTTCTTTCGGGAGTTTTAAACGGTGTTACAACAGGGGCCCCTCTTGCCCTTATAATCAGAAATACTGATACTATTTCTAAAAATTATGACAACCTGAAGGCTGAGCCTCGACCAAACCATTCGGACTATTCTGCCTTTGTAAAATATAACGGATATAATGACCAAAGAGGCGGAGGTCACTTTTCGGCCCGACTAACCGCCCCAATTGTAGCCGCGGGCAGTATCTGCCGCAGCATTTTAAAGGAAAAGGGAATTACCGTCGGCGGTCACATTCTGTCTATCGGGGGTGTGTCCGACAGCCCCTTTGACCCTGTAAATGTTTCAAAGAGGGAACTTGAAAGCCTCTCTAAAAACCTCTTCGCTCTAAACGACCCCTCAAAAGAAGAGTTAATGAGAAAAGAAATTGAAACCGCTAAACAGCAACTTGACTCGGTTGGCGGTTTAGTAGAACTTGCCGCCGTGGGCGTCCCTGCGGGAATCGGAAACCCAATGTTTTTCGGTGTGGAAAATGTCCTTTCAAACATACTTTACGGAATACCTGCCGTTAAAGGCGTTTCTTTCGGTGCGGGATTTGACTTTTCTAATCTAAATGGAAGTACCGCTAACGACCAGATGTATTTTGACAGCGAAGGCACGGTTAAATGCAAAACCAATAACTGCGGAGGAATTACGGGCGGAATTACTAACGGTATGCCAATAACCGTAAAGGTTGCCCTTAAACCTACCC
>JAZSLH010000126.1:0-11756 GCA_045535275.1 Acutalibacteraceae bacterium | reverse complement strand
CTTTAAATGTTGATTTAAACGGTGCACCTCGTCGTGCCGCCGCAATAAAGGGTGTTACATTTGTAAAACCCACCTATGGCACTGTTTCACGCTATGGTGTAATTTCCTGTGCCGCTTCGGGCGAACAGATTGGTGTAACCGCTAAAAATGCTGATAACGCTGCCGAAGTTTTAGGCGTAGTAGCAGGTTTCGACTCTAAAGATGGAACCTCACTTAAAACCGAAGTTTATGAATATAACACTAATCTTTCGGTAAAGGGTAAAAAGGTTGCTATTATTAAGGAACTTTTAAACCTTGCTACTAACGAGGCTAAGGTAAAACTTCTTGAAACCGCAGAACTTCTTAAAAAGCAGGGCGTAGAGGTAGAAGAAGTTTCTCTTCCCCTTGTGAAAGATATTCAAACCGCTTGGAATATTCTAATGTGTGCCGAAACTACAAACAATCTTTCCCGTTTCGACGGCGTTAAATATGGCCACAGAACCGCAAAATACAAAAATATCGACCAACTCTATGTTGGTAGCCGTACTGAAGGCTTTAACTTCTTAACCAAAGCGACCATTATTTACGGTTCCGATGTGCTTTCTAAGGGTAAATATGAAGTTTGCTACGATAAGGCACTTAAAATCCGCAAACTTGCGGTAGATAGTTTAACCGAACTTTTCGAAAAGAACGGCTACTCTGCAATTTTAATTCCCGCCTTTAGTCAAACTAAAGAACTCGAAGTTTCTACTGCAAAAACTCTCGACGGCGAAGAATTTGCCGACCGGTTTAGAACCGTTTTCGAAGAAAGTGCATATACCGCACCCGCATCTATAACGGGTATGCCTGCAGTAGTATCAGAAGGCGTTCAACTTGTCGGTAACTACTTTGCCGAAAGCGAACTTTTAAGTTTTGCAAAAGTTTTGGAAAAGGAGGAAGCATAAATGAAATACGAACTTGTCATTGGTCTTGAAACCCACGTAGAACTTGCTACCGATTCTAAACTTTTCTGCTCTTGCGGTGGCCACGCCGCCGCCGACCAGCCTAACGACTGTGTTTGTCCCGCTTGCTGCGGAATGCCGGGAATGCTTCCGGTTACCAACAAACACGCTATTGAACTTGCTGTTAAGGCTGGTTTAATGCTAAACTGCAAAATTAACCAGTACACTACCTTTGATAAAAAGAGTTACTACTATCCCGACCTCCCCTGTGCCTATCAAATAACCCAGTGGTTTAACCCCGTCTGTGTTGACGGAAAGGTACAGGTAGGGGACAGAGAAATCGGAATCAAGCAGATTCACGTTGAGGAAGATGCGGGAAAACTTGTCCACGACGACGCTACAAACACTTCGCTTGTTGACTATAACCGCACAAGCGTTCCCCTTATTGAGATTGTTTCTAAACCCGATTTCAGAAGTTCCGACGAAGTAATTAACTATCTTAAAAAACTTAAATCTTCTTTACAGTTTGCGGGAATTTCCGAATGTGAAGAAGGAGCAATGCGTTGCGATGTAAATATTTCTGTCCGCCCCGAAGGAAGCGACCAGTTAGGCGTTCGAAGCGAAATTAAAAATATGAGTTCTTTTGCAGAAATTAAGGACGCTATCGAATTTGAAAAGGTTCGCCACGTTGACGCTATCGAACGTCGCACCGAAATGCTCGTTCAGGAAACTCGCCGTTGGGACGAGGTAAAATGCAGAACTTTCCCAATGCGTAATAAGGAAACTGCTGCCGATTACCGCTATTTCCCCGACCCGAACCTTATGCCCATCATTATTGACGATGCTTGGCTTAGCGATATAAAGGCAAGTATGCCCGCTACCGCCGAAGAAATGGGCCAAAAATATGTAGATATGGGAATTGCGGTCAAAGAAGCCGCCGTCCTCGCTTCCGACAGCAAACTCTGCTCGGTATTTGATGCTGTCTGTTCAATGGGTTGTCAGCCAAAGAGCGTTGCTTCCTGGATTCTTACCGAGTGCATGAGCCGTATGCGATATTTAGGTCTTGAAACCTTAAATATTGACCCTGGCAAACTTGCCCGTATTATCAAACTTGTCGATAGTGGCGAAATTACTCGTGCTGCGGGTAAAAAAGTTCTTGCCGCCGTATTTGAAAATGATGTAGATGTTGACAAATATTGCGAAGAGCAGGGCCTTAACGCCAAGGTTGATGCCGCCCAGATAGAAGCGGTTGTTGACCGCGTTATTGCCGAAAACCCCGCCGCCGTTGCCGACTATAAGGGAGGCAAGGTTAAGGCGCTAATGGCACTTTTCGGTTCTTGTATGAGAGAATTAAAGGGAATTGGTGACCCTGCCGTAATTAAATCACTACTTGAGCAAAAACTTAACTAAAACTTAAAAGAGGTCGAGCATCTTCGACCTCTTTTTCTAAAAGGTACGTTATTATGACTTTAAAACTTTATGAAAACAATTCTTATATAAAAGAGTTTACAGCCACGGTCACTTCTTGTACCGAAATTGACGGAAAATATCTTGTTACTTTAGATAAAACCGCATTTTTCTCTGAAGGCGGCGGACAGGCTTCCGATAAAGGCTTTATAAATAATATCGCCGTTTTAGACGTTCAGGAAAAGGGCGAAGAGGTTGTTCATACTCTGGAAAAGCCTTTAAATGTTGGAGAAGAAGTAAGTGGTAAAATAGACTTCGCCCTTCGCTTTTTAAGAATGCAAAATCACTGTGCCGAGCATATCCTTTCGGGAGTTATACATAAACTCTTTGGGTATAACAATGTCGGCTTTCATATGAACGATTCTCTTGTAACCTTTGATGTTGACGGCACCCTTACTGCCGAGGACATCCAAAAGGTCGAAGTGCAGGCAAACCTCGCCGTTTTCGAAAATGCCGAAATTACTGTTTCTTACCCTAATGCTGATGAGTTTGAAACAATTGACTGCCGAAGTAAAATAGAACTCAAAGAAGGTGTTCGTCTTATAACCGTCAAGGGCTTCGACACCTGTGCTTGTTGTGCCCCTCACCCAAGCAGAGCAGGGGAGATAGGCCTTATTAAAATAGTAAACTTTTACTCTTTTAAGGGCGGTACTCGTATTGAAATGGTTGCGGGAAGTTTGGCCCTCAAAGACTACTCTTATCTTCATAACGCCGCAAAAACCATTATGAAGCAACTTTCTGTAAAAAGAGAAGAAATTGCCGAGGCGGTCAAGAAACTGGGCGACGACCTTGCCGCCTCACGTTTTGAAAACAAGGGACTTTCAGAAAAACTCGCCATTTCTAATCTCAAAACCCAAAAGGTAGGAGAATCGGTTGTAGGTTTTACCGAAAATGCCGAGTTTAATACCCTTAGGAATATTGCAAACAACCTTTGCGAAACGGCTAAAACAGTAGCTCTTTTCTCTTTTGAACAAGATAATAACTTTAATTATCTTCTCTTATCTAAAAGCGAAAATTTGACCGAAATTACTAAAAGTTTAAACTCTGCTTTTTCGGGTAAAGGAGGCGGAAAGCCTAACTGTACCCAGGGAAAACTTGTTACAAGCAGTCAAAACGAGATTTTGGAGTTTATAAAAACTAAAATATAATTTTTCCGGAAAGGATGATATAATTTGGCAGATTTTTTTACCTGGATTTTCGACCGACTAAATGTTTTTAGCGGTCAAGCAGTAGATGTCCTCTATGGTTATATTCTGATAATTCTTCTCGTTTTTGCAGGTATTTATTTTACCATAAAGACAAAATTCGTCTCTTTCCGTCTGCTTAAAGAAAAGTTTCGTGCCGTAACCGAAAAACCTAAAGACGGCAAGGGAGTTTCCTCTTTTCACCTTTACTACCCTTGTCGGAAATCTGTATTATGTTGAAAAAGGTTTCTTCCATATTTTCCGCAGAAAACCGAGTAAGATTTTCAACTTTTTTACTATATAATTGCCTGTCTTGTGATACTTCTTGGTGCCGGTCTTGAAGCGGGTCTGCTTTGGAATATTGCGGATATTACTATGGGCCTTATGACCCTTGTGAATATTCCTGTTATTTTAATGCTTGGCAAATATGCTTTTGCCGCCCTTAAAGACTATGAAAACCAAAGAAAACAAGGCCTAGTACCAACTTTTAAAGCCAAGAGTATCGGCATAACCTCAGATACTGATTATTGGACATAATAACAAAAATCCGTCTTTTAACGAAAAAGACGGATTTTGTTCATACAATATTTAATATTTTGGTTGTTTTTCGCTAACAATATTCTTGATTATAATAGTAAATAATGGTATAATAAATTAAATGCTTGTGTTTTATTTAACAATCTTTGGAGGACTAAATGCACAAAAGCAATAAAAAAATTATTTTAGATAGCGTTATAATCGGCTCGGCTCTTTTTGCAATGTTTTTCGGTGCCGGTAATATGATTTTTCCGCCCTATCTCGGTTTTAAATCGGGAACCGAATGGTTTACGGGCTTTTTAGGTTACTATATTGCCGATATTGGACTTGCTGTAGTTGCAATTTTGTCGCAAATTAAAACCGAGGGTCATAAAAATCTTCTAAGCCCCCTTGGTTCTTCGTTTGGAAAGATTATGATTTTTGTTATCATAATGTGTATCGGCCCCATTATCAGTATTCCGCGTACCGCCGCTACCACCTTCGAACTTTCGATTCAGCCTCTAATGCCTAGGTTTAATATGTCGGTATTTTATATAATCTTTTTTGTTTTTATTGCTCTGCTTAGCATAAAAAAATCAGCAGTTGTTGATATAGTTGGTAAATTTTTAACCCCCGTGCTTTTTGTCGGTCTTCTTTTGCTTATCGTTATGGGTATAATTACCCCAATGGGAGAAATTGAACTCGCTGCCAGAACTGAAAGTGTAATAGGTGACGGAATTGAAGCGGGTTATCAGTCAATGGATGTACTTGCGGCAATAGTTTTCGGAATGTTAATTTTAAACAGCGCCTCCGCTAAAGGCCATACCGCCCCCTCTTCAAAAGCCAAGGTGGTTGCAGGAGCCGGAATAGTTGCGGGAATAGGTCTTTTGGTAATCTATCTTGGACTTACCTATCTCGGTGCTACCGCCTCGTCAAATTACGATATGCATATTTACAGAACGCAACTTCTCTCTTCAATAATAGCAACCTTGCTTCCCGGAAGTTTCGGAAGTGTCTTCTTTGCGGTAGTCGCGGGGTTTGCCTGTGTGTCTACTGCGGTTGCCCTTACCTCTGCCGCCGCTGAATATCTTGAGGGCGTGACAAAAGGGAAGATTAAATATAGCCTCTTTGTTCTGATAATCTGCGGTTTCGGCGCTATAATTTCTTTGTTAGGCGTAGAAAGCCTTATATCTTTTGCAAGTCCTATACTCAGCATCGTTTACCCGCCCGTGCTTGTTCTTGTTGTTCTTAGTTTCTATGGCGATAAACTCGGTAAAATTTCAAGAAGATGCGGTGCCTATACTGCCTTAGTGTTCGGCTTTTTCGACGCCCTTTCGACTTTTGGAATTTCTCTTGAGTTCATCTCGGCTCTGCCTTTTGCAAACCTCGGTCTTGCCTGGGTTGTTCCAAGCCTTGCGGTTTTCCTTATAGGCTTTGCTGTTGAACGGTTAAGCAATTATAAACTAAACAAAAGGAGTGTTTAGTATGGTAAAAAGTATGATAGATAAAATACGCGAAACCGAAGCGCAGTCGGCTAAAATTATTGCCGACGCTGAAGACTCGGTTAAACAATCAATAAATAAAACTAAAGAAGAAACTAAAGAGCAGGCAGTATTTGCCGCCCGTCAGGTTGATGTCGATGCCGCAAAAATAATTTCCGACGCTAATAAGGCCGCCGAAGAAATTAAAGAAAACGGTAATCGCAAAGGCTGGGCGGAAGGCGAAAAACTTTCTGCAAAGGCGGATAAAATGCGTGAAAATGCGGTAAACGAAGCAATTCGTATAATATTTGGATAGTTTGTTTAAATCTGTGTCAAAGGCGGTGATTGTTTGGCAAAACTGAATATGGAAAGGGTGCGAATTTTTGCCCCAAAATCTCAGCAAAGTAAACTTCTTAAGGCTTTGCAGGCAATGGCTGCGTTTGATTTTTCCGCAACCGACCAAAACGCCCCCGAAGGCTTTTACCGAGAAAGCAGTAATCCTGAAGAAAGTCGGAAACTTGCCCTTAAAGCCGAAAATGCTCTTAAGGTAATAAACCGAATTTCCCCCGAAAAAAAGAGCCCTCTTTCTTCCTTTTCGGGTCGCAGACAAATTTCTTTAGAAGAATTTTTTGCGGCGGCCGATAAAGCCGACCAAATAAATGAAGTTTGTGAAACTCTTATTTCGCTTGAAAGAAAAATTGCTGAAACCAAAGCGGAAACAGTCAGACTGAACGCCCTTTGTGAGCAACTGTCCCCTTGGCAAGAACTAGATGTGCCCTTGTCTTTCAGCCAAACTGAAAAAACGGTTTCTTTTGTCGGAAGTGTGCTTGGAACCTTTACTTTAGAGCAGTTTTTAACTAAACTTGCCCAGATTCAGCCAAGTATTCAACCTTTCGTTCAAATAATCGGCTACCAGTCGGGTCAGACCCTTATCTTTGTAACCGTTTCAAAAAGCGATGCTCAGGATATGGAGGAAACGCTTCGAATGGTCGGTTTCTCAAGACCGAGTGTTAACTGCGAACTCCCCCCAAAAGAAAAAATAGAGCAACTTTGCTTAGAGATACAGTCTTTAAAGGACGAAATAAATAAAACCGAAGAGAAAATTATCGACTTGGCAAACTACCGCCGTGAAATTGAACTTGTCTGCGACTGGCATCTTTCGGCGGCAGAACGGAAAGAAATTTTAAACAAAACCGACTCTTCTGCTCATACGGTTTGTCTGACAGGTTATATCCCCTCGGTAGATTTAAAGCAAGTCTGCGAAAAACTAACAGAGAACTTTACGGTTTATATTGAGCACGAAGCGGTAGAAGGGGACGAAGTTCCCGTTAAACTTAAGAATAATGCCTTTAGTGAACCTGCCGAATCGGTTACCTCAATGTACGCCTTGCCCTCCGCGGCAGATATCGACCCGACCCCGATAACCTCATTTTTCTACTATTTATTCTTTGGAATAATGCTTTCAGATGCGGGTTACGGACTGCTAATGTGGATTGCTACCTGGGCGGTCAATAAATTCTTAAACCCCGAAGACAGTATGCGAAAGAATATGAAACTCTTTATGTACTGCGGAATTTCTACAACCCTTTGGGGACTGTTCTTTGGAAGTTTCTTCGGTGTTGATATAGTTACCGAAATATGTAAAGCGATAACCGGAAGCGGTCTGCCCTTTAAATACCCCTTTATCAATCCCTTAAACGGCGACGCCCTCGCAATGCTGATACTCAGCGTTGTTTTAGGTCTTTTACAGATTTTTGCGGGGCTTTTCGTTAAGTTTTATATTACCGCAAAACAGGAAAGTTTTATTGACGCCGTGCTTGATATAGGGCTCTGGATAACAACCCTTGCGGGCTTTACGGTGTTAGCCCTCGGCCTTGTAACCCTTCCCGTTTTGAAAACGGTCGGCCTTATTATTGCCGCTGTTTCAATGCTTTTAATCGCCGTAACGGGCGGAAGAAAGAAAAAAGGTCTTATGAAGGTAATTGGCGGTGTCGCCAACCTTTACGACATTACGGGCTATGTCAGCGACCTGCTTTCCTTCTCTCGACTAATGGCACTAGGACTTACAACCGCCGCAATGAGTATGGTTTTCAACCTGCTCGGAGTAATGGTAAGCGGGGGACTCATCGGAAAGGTCTTTATGGTTGCAATTTTGCTTGTAGGCCATGCGGTTAACTTCGGACTTAACGCACTCGGTGCGTATGTTCATACATTAAGACTTCAGTATGTAGAACTCTTCTCAAAGTTCTACGAGGGCGGAGGAAGACCCTTTATGCCCTTTGCCTTTAAAGGCAAATATATTCGTATCAAGGAGGATAAATAATTATGACAGGAATAGTTTTTGCACTCGCAGGTGTTGCTATCGCAACAATTTTAGCAGGAATCGGTTCTGCAAAGGGTGTCGGAATGGCAGCAGAAGCAGGAATGGGAGTTTTATCTGAAGACTCTTCAAAATTCGGTAAACTTTTGGTTCTTGAACTTCTCCCCGGAACCCAGGGCCTTTACGGATTTATCGTTTCGGTAATGATAATGCTTAATATCGGTGCTCTCGGCGGCTCTATCGCTTCCGATTTAGACCTTGCAAAAGGCCTTTTATACCTTGCCGCTTCTTTACCTATCGGTTTTGGCGGACTCTTCTCGGGAATTGCCCAGGGACGTGCCGCTACCGCCGCTATCGGTCTTATCGCTAAAAAAGGCGAAGACTTCTCTAAAGGCATGGTTTCTACAACCCTCGTTGAGATTTACGCTCTTCTTGCATTCCTTGTATCTCTTCTTTCTGTAATTGCAATCGGTTAATAGGCGGGACGCAATATGAGTGCAGAGGAAAAAATCTTGCAGGGCATCTTGGACGATGCAAAGGCACAGGCCGATAAGATATTAAGCGACGGAGAGGCTGTCTGCCGCGAAATAACTGCTCAAACCGAACAAATGGTTAAATCTTACTCGGCAACTACTACTTCAAATGCCCTTATAAGCGCAAAAAATATTAAGCAGAACGCAGAGTCTGCTGCACAACTTATAGTTCGTGATGCAAAACTTGCCAAAAGGCATAGTGAAATCGAAAAAACTCTTAGTATCGCAAAGGAAAAGGTTTTATCTTTATCCGATAAGGAATATTTTGCCCTTCTTACTTCTCTTGCTGTTAAAAACGCTAGAAAGGGCGAAGAGGGAACCCTTATTCTCGGCAAAAGCGACCTTAAACGCAATACAGAGGAGTTTTTAAAACTTTTAAAGCAGGAAGAAATAAGTGTTCAAATAAGTAAAACCCCGGCTGATATATCGGGCGGTTTTATCCTTAAATACGGAGATATTGAATATAACTTGACAATAGATGCTGTTATAAACGATAAACGCGAGGTACTTGAAGATAAAATCAATTCTATTCTGTTTAGCGAATAATTTTCTTTGGGAGGTGATTATATGCCAACAAAATCTTATGCCTATGCCGTAGGAAATGTAAGAGCAAAAGAAGTTGCACTGCTTAAAAAGCAAGATGTTGAACAAATGCTGGGTATTGACTCGGTTTTGACCCTGGCTTCTTTTCTTAAAGACAAAGGCTTCGGTAATACTGATACGCCAAATGATGTTGATTTAATTCTTTCGGCTGAAGAAGAAAAGGTGTGGGACTATGTGGCAGATGTCGCCCCCGATTTTTCAATATTTGACTCTTTTATAATCGCAAACGATTACCATAACTTAAAGGCAATTCTTAAATCAACCCTTGTCGGAGCAGATTATAAAGAAATGCTTCTTCGTCCCTTTACGGTTGACCCTCAGATAATCCAAAAAGCCGTGGCAGAGCAAAACTTTTCCCTTTTGCCCGAAGAAATGGCTATCCCCGCTAAAAAGGCGTATGACGCCCTTTTTAAAATCGGCGATTCGCAACTGTCTGATGCTCTGCTTGATGCTGCTTTGAATATAAACAAACTACAAAAAGCGGAAAAACTCAAGGTGGATATGCTTCGTGAAATGATTTATGCGGGTGTGTTCTACGACAATATCAAAGCGGCAATTCGCTGTGCAAGGGCAAACAAATCGGCTGATTTTTGTGAGGTCTGCCTTGTTGATACCCCCTGTCTTTCAAAGAAAAGGCTCAAAGAGGCAACCCTTAAGGGCGTTGAAGAACTTTTAAGTCTGCTCTCAAGTGTTTCAAAGTACGGTTGCTCTTCGGCTATTGAAGCATATAAAGACTCGCCAAGTGAGTTTGAACGCTTTGCGGATAATTATATAATGAGTCTTGTTTTAGGTGCTAAACGAATTGCCGTTGGAGCAGAACCGCTTGTTGCTTATCTTCAGGCAAAACTTACTGAAATCAAGGTTTGCCGAATTATTAGAAGTTCGGTTGCAACGGGTGAAGATTCTCAGAAAACAAGAGAAATGTTGAGGGAACTTTATGGTTAAAATTGCTTTTTTCGGCGACCGCGAAAGTATTAAAGGCTTTGCGGCGGTCGGTATAAATATTTGTCCTTGTGATGATTTATCACAGGCAAAAGCACAGTTTAAGACGCTTTGCTCGGGTGATTACGGAATAATCTATATTACCGAAGAGTTAGCGGCAGAACTTAGTCAAGAAATTGCTGAATTTGATGAAAAATTCCTTCCGGCAATAATACCCCTGCCCGGTGTAAAAAACAATAACGGCATCGGCGAAGACCGACTAAGAGCGTCGGTTGAAAAGGCGGTAGGTTCGGATATAATTTTCAATAAATAGGAGTTTATATTATGGCAAACGGAGTTATAACCAAGGTAGCAGGTCCTCTCGTAATCGCAGAGGGAATGCGTGACGCAAATATGTTCGATGTGGTGCGTGTAAGTGACCGCCACCTTATCGGAGAAATAATTGAAATGCACGGAGATAAAGCCTCTATTCAGGTTTACGAAGAAACCTCGGGTCTTGGCCCCGGAGAAGAGGTTGTTTCAACCGGAAAACCTCTCTCGGTTGAACTTGGCCCCGGACTCATTGGCTCAATCTTCGACGGTATTCAGCGTCCTCTTGAAAAAATTATGGAGGTTTCGGGAACCAATCTTCAGCGTGGTGTTGAAGTTCCCTCTCTCGACCGCGAAAAGAAGTGGCCCTTTGTTCCCTTAAAAGAGGTTGGCGACGAGGTCGTTCCCGGCGACGCCCTTGGAACAGTAGCCGAAACTCCCGTCGTCTCTCATAAAATAATGGTGCCCGACAAGGTAAAGGGCAAAATCGTCAGCATTAAAAAGGACTTTTACTCGGTTACCGATGTTGTTGCAGTGGTAGAAACCGAAAAGGGTAATGTTGAACTTACCATGATGCAGACCTGGCCCGTTCGTGTCGGACGCCCCTATAAAACAAAACTTTCTCCCGATATTCCGCTTGTAACAGGTCAGCGTGTTATCGACACCCTTTTCCCAATCGCAAAGGGTGGCGTTGCCTCTGTTCCCGGCCCCTTTGGTTCGGGTAAAACGGTTGTTCAGCACCAACTTGCAAAGTGGGCTGCGGCTGATATAATCGTTTATATCGGTTGCGGAGAACGCGGAAACGAAATGACCGACGTTTTAAACGAGTTCCCCGAACTTCGCGACCCACACACAGGCTCTTCCCTTATGGAACGCACTGTGCTTATCGCAAACACTTCGGATATGCCCGTTGCCGCCCGTGAAGCCTCAATTTATACAGGTATTACAATAGCGGAGTATTTTCGTGATATGGGCTATACCGTTGCCCTTATGGCTGACTCAACTTCCCGTTGGGCAGAGGCTCTGCGTGAAATGTCGGGCCGTCTTGAAGAAATGCCCGGTGAAGAGGGTTATCCCGCTTATCTCGGTTCTCGTCTTGCCCAGTTCTATGAACGTGCAGGTCGTGTAATCGTCCGTGGTAGTGAAGATACCGAGGGTGCTCTTTCGGTAATCGGTGCTGTTTCGCCTCCCGGCGGCGATATTTCTGAGCCCGTTTCCCAGGCAACCCTTCGAATTGTTAAGGTTTTCTGGGGACTCGACGCCTCCTTGGCTTATAAAAGACATTTCCCCGCAATCAACTGGCTAACAAGTTACTCTCTTTATACCGATTCTTTGGAGAATTGGTTTAAAACTAATGTAAGTAATGACTGGAACAATCTTCGTGGCCGTCTTATGAGTCTTCTTCAAGAAGAGGCAGAACTCGAAGAAATCGTTAAACTCGTTGGTATGGACGCTCTTTCGGCTCCCGACCGCCTTGCTCT
>JAZSLH010000165.1:0-27760 GCA_045535275.1 Acutalibacteraceae bacterium | reverse complement strand
TGGCAAAAATCGTTTGACTCATCTTCGGGTAAAAGGGCTTTAAGTTCCTTTTCAACCTTAAAGGGCTCTTTCTGTTTGGTAAGGCCTATGCGGTTAACAAGGCGGATAAAATGAGTATCGGTTACAACGGCTGGTTTCCCGTAAACATCACCGACAACGAGGTTTGCCGTTTTTCTGCCAACGCCCGAAAGGGTTATAAGTTCCTCTATCGTGTCGGGGACTTTTCCGCCGAAACGCTCGGTTATTCCCTTTCCGATTTCTATAAGGTCCTTTGCCTTGGTTTTGTAAAGACCGCAGGTTTTTATAAGTTCTTCGACCTTTGACAGTTCGGCATTAGCCATTTTCTCGGCGGTAGGAAACTCTTTAAAAAGTTCGGGGGTTACCATATTTACCCTTGCATCAGTACACTGGGCAGAAAGTCTTGTCGCCACAAGCAACTGGAAAGGGTCGGTATAGTTAAGTGAGCAAATAGCGGTAGGATACTCGGCTTTAAGGAGTTCTACCGCCTTTTTTGCCCGTTCTTTTTTAGTCATTATACCGTAAGTTTCATATCGCCCTTTTTAATCCAGCCCGCCTTACGCATTCCCTCGCTTATAGCAAGGGTTAAGGCTCCCGGAAGAACGACAAGCATAAGAACAACTAAAACAAGAACTATAACGGGGTCGGCTCCTGCTTCTACCATTGTGAAATAGGTTTCAATAGGACCGATAAGACCCGAAGTTCCCATTCCCGAACCGATTGCAGAACTGCTGATTTTAAAGACTGCGGCGGCTATGGGACCCAGAACAGCACTTGAAACTATTGCGGGTATCCAGATAAGAGGACGGCGAACAATATTGGGCATTTGAAGCATTGAGGTTCCAAGACCCTGTGCTACAAGTCCGCCCCATTTGTTTTCGCGGAAAGAGGCAACCGCAAAGCCGACCATATTACAGCAACAACCTACTACTGCGGCTCCTGCGGCAAGACCGGAAAGTCCGAGTGACACACCGATTGCCGCCGAGGATATAGGAAGGGTTAAGCAGATACCCATTACAACCGAAACGATAAGTCCGCCGATAATTGGGTTTGCTTCAACATTCTGATTAACAATTACGCCAATCCAACTCATAAGTTTTGAGATAGGGGGGCCTACAAGGAAACCTGCGGCACTTCCTGTCAGTACGCAAACGAGGGGGGTAAGAATAATATCCACCTTGGTTTTTCCCGAAACGAGTCCGCCGAGTTCTACCGCAATATAAGCCGCAATAAAGGCACCAAGCGGTTCTCCGGGAGCACCAAGGGCAAACTTTTCTATAACAGGGAAAGCCCCTACCATACCCGCAACGGCAGAAGAAACCGTGACAAGCGGAGATGCACCGAGTTTTGCCGCAACGCCGACGCCTATTCCGGCGCCCGTAATTGTTTTGGCAATACTTCCGATAATGGTAAGATACTCCCCTACCGTTCCGCCGATTAGGTTTCCAACCTGAGCAATAATCGTTCCGACAATTAAAGTGGCAAAAAGACCCGACGCCATACCTGAAAGGCCGTCTATGAAAATTCTGCTGAATATTTTTTTCACAATATTCTCCCCCTTTAAAATTTTAATATATAATACCACCTTTTTTGCTTAAATACAAGATTCGTTCTTGAAAAGGGATAAATATCGTTGTATAATCACATATATAATTCTTTGGAGTTGAAAATTTTTGGTAAAAATTTATCTTGTGCGTCACTGCGAAGCCGAGGGTAATATTAGAAAAATATTTCAAGGCTCTACCAACTGTGATATCAGCGAAAACGGAGCAAAACAGTTAGAGTTCTTAAAAAAACGTTTTAAGGATATAAAAATAGACAGGGCTTATTCAAGCCCTTTAATCCGTGCATATAAAACTGCCCTTGCTGCCGTAGACTCAAAAGGTATTGAGGTTGAACCAAACAGTGACTTTGCCGAAATGGACGGAGGTATTGTCGAGGGCAGACCTTTTAGTGAAATTTTCGGGGAAAACACAGAATTTGAAAAAATCTGGAACAACCAACCGCAAAACTTTGCCCCTGAAAAAAGTGAGGGTATGCGTGGGGTATACGAAAGGGTTAAAAACGGTATCAACAAAATTGCAAAAGACCCTGAAAATGAGGGGAAAACTTTGCTTATCGCTTCCCACGGGATAGCAACGAGGTGCCTTTTTTGTTACCTATTATATAATGATATAGAAAAACTCAGAGAAGTTCCCTGGGCGTTTAACACCGCAGTTTCGCTGGTTATTTATAAGGATAACAAGTTTAAAATTGAACTTTTAAATGACGACAGTCATATCCCCGAAGCGTTAATACCGCCCGAAAAACGAAGCGTTACAAGAATGTGGAAAAAAGAGGACTAACGATGAAGATTATGTCAGTAGATTTGGGCAATGCCCGAACGGGAATTGCTATTAGCAGCCCCGACGAAAACTTCGCCTTTCCCAAAGGCGTTATTACCGAATATAACAAGGACAAATTAGTCAAAAAAATATGTGATACGGCAAAAGAACTCGGCGCCGAACTTATTGTTGCGGGTCTTCCTAAAAATATGGACGGAAGCGAGGGGTTCAGAGCGGAAGAATGCCGAGAAATTGCAGATAAAATTTCTGCCGTTTCAGGCCTTGAGGTCGCCCTTTGGGACGAACGCCTTACTACCCTTTCTGCCCATACCGTTCTTTCTATGAACGATGTTTCGAGCAAAAAAAGAAAGGCAACGGTCGACGCAGTTGCAGCGGTTATGATTTTAGAAGATTATCTTGCTTTCAGAAAGAGAAAACGCTCTTGACAATATAACGGTCAAAAGGTATAATAACTTTTGCGGTTTTACACCGCGAAAGTAAATATGCGGATATGGCGGAACTGGCAGACGCGCTAGATTCAGGTTCTAGTCGGGGCAACTCGGTGCAGGTTCGATTCCTGTTATCCGCACCAAAAACGAATAAGGGAGAGCAAGGCTCTCCCTTATTCGTTTTTGGAAAGAAGTATGTCAAAAATTCCTCTTTCGAACATATTATATACGAGAATAACGGTTAAAGGGGCTAAAAATATTCCCACAACGCCAACTACCTTTAATCCGATAAAAACCGATATTAGAGCGATAAGCGGATGGAGTCCTATCTGTTTTCCGATAATTTTCGGCTCAATTATATTCCTTACCACAATAATTATCACATAGATTATTATAAGTCCAATACCTAAAAAATACTTTGAAGAAAACAGGCTGATTACCGCCCAGGGCACAAGTACCGTTCCCGTTCCCAAGACGGGCAGAAGGTCAAGCAGAGCAATCCCTGAAGCAATTAAAACAGCGTTTGGCACTCTGAAAAGCAAAAGGCCGATAAGAAGTTCAAAAAAGGTTATAACCAAAATTTTTCCGTAGCCGACAACTATTTTCAGCACCTTTTCTTTAAGCAGAATATGAAGTCCGCCGATTGCAACCTTATATTTATCAGGTAGAACGCTATAGATACTGTCCTTAAATCTTTCAAAATCTTTAGCAATATAACAAGAGGCAATAACGGTAACAACGGTGCTGGTTAAAAACATCGGCGCCGCTTTTGCGGTTTTGGCGGCAAAATCGGAAATATAGGCGGTTATTCCGTTTATCAGAGAATTAAAACCTGTGGAAAGTTGTTTTTCAATAGTTTCGGGGAGTTTTTTAATTACCTCTTCTATGTCGGCTGTATAGGCGGTTAACAAATCGGTAATGTGGCCGATAAAATCCTTTTGCAAAACCGCTGCCCCCGAAAGATAGCGCCCCGCAAAATAGACGACTAAAGCAACTAAGCCGACCAGCATAAGATAAAAAAGAATGACAAGAAATAAAGCGCAATAGCCCTTACGGGTTTTAATCCTTTCTGATAAAACGGTTGCGGGTTTCTGAACGGCGATAGTTATAAAAAGACCGATTAAAAAAGGGAACAGATATACAAGCAGAAAACGAAATGTAAAATATAAAATCAAGGCAATAATAGTGTAGAAAGCCACATTTACAAGGAAGTTTATTTTGCTGACCTTTGTCACCCTTTGCTCCTTTCTAACAAAAAATGTTAATGAAAATTAAATACTATTAAGCAAAATGACAATATTTATATTTTACGCAAAAATTTGTTGATTTATACTACATAAATGTGGTATATTGTATCAAGTACAAATACAAGTGTATGTGAGGGGTGAACAGTTTGGAAAAGAAAACCTATTATATTGTGGACTCTGAAGTGCTTCCGGTAGTCTTTAATAAGGTTATTGAGGCTAAAGAACTTCTTGAAAACAACACGGCCAAAAATATTAGCATGGCAATTAAAATGTGCGGTCTGTCGAGAAGTGCTTTTTACAAATATAAAGATTCGGTTTTTAAGGCGAAAAACACCGACCCTGAAAAGATTGAAATTCAGGCTGTTCTTGCCGACAAAGCCGGTGTTTTATCGGCTGTCAGCAACACCCTTTTTGAAAGCGGAGCAAATATTATTACGGTAAATCAAACCGAGCCTAAAAACGGACTGGCTACAATTTCCTTTGTAATTGGAATTGATATGCTTAAAAAACCGCTTGACAGTCTTGTTAAAAATATTGAAGGTCTTGACGGAGTAATTTTCGTCAACACTCTCTAGGAGGTTTATCTATGATAGATGTAGCAATTATGGGACACGGAGTCGTTGGCTCGGGTGTCGCAGAAATTTTACATAATCACTCAGAGCGTATAGCCGCAAAAGCGAAAGAGAACATTAACGTTAAATATATTCTCGACCTTCGTGATTTTGACGGTCTTGACTATTCCGACAAATTCACAAAGAATTTTAACGACATTTTAAACGACCCCGACGTAAAAATTGTTGTTGAGGTTATGGGTGGCTGCACCTTTGCTTATGACTATGTTAAAGCCTGTCTTCTTGCCGGAAAAAGCGTTTGCACCTCTAACAAAGAGTTGGTTGCTGCAAAGGGCTCGGAACTTTTAGATATTGCCCTTGAAAAGAACGTTAATTTCCTTTTTGAAGCAAGTGTAGGCGGCGGAATTCCGGTTCTTCGTCCTATGGCACAGTGCCTTACCGCAAACGAAATTACCGAAGTTACGGGTATCTTAAACGGAACAACTAATTTCATTCTTACTAAAATGATATCAGAAAATATGTCCTTTGATGACGCACTCAAACTTGCACAAGAACTCGGCTATGCTGAAAAAGACCCGACCGCCGATATTGAGGGACACGACGCTTGCAGAAAAATCTGTATTCTCGCCTCTTTAGGTTTTGGAAAACACGTTTATCCAAATCAGGTTGAAACCGAAGGTATTACAAACGTTTCACTTAAAGATGTTGAATATGCTGATGCTTTCGACTCGGTGATTAAACTTATAGGCAGAACCAGAAAGTTAGACAGCGGAAAAATTACCGCTAACGTCTACCCTGCCCTCGTAAGCAAAAAGAATATGCTTGCGGGCGTAAACGATGTTTTTAACGCTATTATGGTCAGAGGTGACGAGGTCGGCGATGTTATGTTCTACGGCAGAGGCGCTGGTAAATTCCCAACCGCAAGTGCAGTAGTGGGCGACGTTATCGACTGTGCGAAACACCTGACCGCAAGAAAGTATCTTCACTGGATTGACGGAGAAGAAAACTATGTTGCCGATTCTCTTGATGATATTACAAAACTTTATATTCTGGTTAAAACTAATAATGCGTCTGACGCGGTTAAAGAGATTGAAACCACTTTCAGCGGCGCATCATATATAGTTAGTAAGGATAGTAATGAAATTGCAATCCTGACCGAAACCGATATCGAAAGAAACTTAAGAGAACAAATTAACAGTTTGTCTTGCTGTGAAGTAGTTAAAACGCTTCACGCAATAGACTAATATTGGAGGAACATTATGGCACTAATGGTAAAAAAATTCGGCGGAAGTTCCGTTGCAAACGCCGAAAGAGTCTTTAATGTTGCAAACATTATAATTGAAGACTACAAAAAGGGCAACGATGTTGTCGTAGTTGTATCTGCCCAGGGCGACACAACCGATGACCTTATCGCAAAAGCAAAAGAAATTAACCCTACCGGTGCATCTAAAAGAGAAATGGATATGCTTCTTTGCGCGGGAGAACAAATTTCGATTGCTCTTCTTGCTATGGCTATTGAAAAACTTGGATACCCCGCAACTTCACTTCTCGGTTGGCAGGCCGGTTTCCAGACCAACTCTACCCACTCTCTTGCAAGAATAAAGCGTGTAGACCCCGAAAGAATAAGAAATGAACTTGACAAAAGACGAATTGTTGTTGTTGCCGGTTTCCAGGGACTGAACAAACACGACGATTTAACAACACTCGGACGCGGAGGCTCGGACACAAGTGCGGTTGCTATTGCCGCTTCAATGCATGCAGACCTTTGCCAGATTTATACCGATGTTGACGGCGTTTATACCGCCGACCCCAGAAAAGTACCTAAGGCTAAAAAAATGGACCAGATAACCTATTCCGAAATGCTTGAACTTGCTTCTCTCGGAGCACAGGTGCTTAATAACCGTTCGGTAGAAATGGCTAAAAAATACGGAGTTCAACTTGAGGTGCTTTCAAGCCTTGAGGCAAAACCCGGAACAATCGTAAAGGAGAAAGTTACTATGGAAAAAATGCTTATCAGCGGCGTCGCAAAAGATAATAATGTTTCAAGAATTGCAATTGTGGGTCTTGACGATACCCCCGGTGTTGCCTTTAAAATCTTTAACAAACTAGCACAGGCTAAGGTTAACATAGATATTATCCTTCAGTCTGTCGGCCGTGACGGAACAAAGGATATTACCTTTACGGTAACCGAGGACCAGGCAAATGAGGCGGTTGAAGCAATCGAGGCTATGCGTGATGTTCTAACCTTCAAGAGCGTTTCTGCCGACAACTCTATCAGCAAGGTTTCGATTGTTGGTGCAGGAATGGAAACCCACCCCGGCGTTGCTTCCAAAATGTTTGAAGCACTGTCTGACGCTAATATCAACATTCAGAACATTTCAACAAGCGAGATTAAGATTTCGGTTCTTATTGATGAAAAAGATGCTGACAGAGCGGTTGTAGCCGTTCACGACAAGTTTATCGACTAGTTAAAAACAATAAAAAATGCTGGAGGTTTAAGACAAACCTCCAGCATTTTCTTTTTAATAAAGATATCCGCGAGCACTTAGTTGTTCCTTAGCATAGGTTGAAATTTTTAATATTAATTCAACCTTTTCATCTATAAGTTTTGATTTCGTTCCCTTAAATACGCAAAGTTCTCCGCAAAGGTCTGAACCAAAGTTGCGGATATACACAACATCTCCGCTTTCGGCAACAAAAACCTCGCCTGTTTGAACATTCTCATCAACCTTTAAAGACTTTTTACCGTCAAACAAATACATTGTTCCGGTCATTATATCAAGGTCTTTAAAATAGATAATTGAGTCTTTTTGGGGAATGTAAATTATTGAATCTGCATTTACATCAGCATCGATTTTCTTTTCATTTCTATATAATTCTGCCGTGTTTGTATCTTTATCATAGTTAGCGAGATAGATAAACTCACCGTCATTTGCAAAGGCACCTCTTAACACATTTGCTTCAATATCTTTTATTGATTTAACCGTATCATCGTTTACGGTTGCCTTATAAAGAGTTCCTTCAAGCGAAGCAGGATTTACGTCGCTGATAAAACGCAGTTCATCGCCGGTTGCGTCAATATGAGCCTCGGATATATCATAGTCAAGTTCGGTAATGTTATCTTTAACTGCTATATAGTTCGAAGTTGTCATTCTTGTTGGGTCCTGGAAATAGAATACAACAACCGGTCGATCAACCGCAGCACATCTTCTTGCCGTAAACTTATCTGTAATTGTTTCTGCGGTTTTTCCGTTATAGTAACAGAGTTCGGTATTATGGTCTGATTTACACGAATAATATATTTCACCCGTTTTATATGCCGCAATAATTTCTGAGTAGTTATCGATAATCTTTTCGGCTTCTTTGCCTTTGCTGTATTTATATACTGCACCGTTCTTTGTAAAGTAAAACGAATTTAAATCGTCAGATAATGCGTAATATGCATCATATCCCGTTACAATTTTTTCGGGTTTTTTACCTGATTTATAAATCCAAAGTTCTAAGGAGCCGACTTTATTCTGCTTGGAATATAAAATCCTCTTGCCGCTATCATCGGTTACAAACCATACAACCGATTCGTCTATTTTATCGCCCTGACTCTTAAGGTTGTTTTGGTAAAGGTCGCTGTCGCTTCCCTTAGTATATGTAACGAGGTTCCCCTTTTTGTTGATAGAAAAATCAATAACATTTACAGATAGCGAAACGGGTGCTTTTTCAAGGTTGTAAGTATTCTTGTATAAAAGTTTTCCCCCGTCCTGCTCTTTATAGAAGATTTTTTTACCGTCAGAAGAAAATTTTGCGGTACTGTAAGTGCTGAATTCTTCGTCTGACACCTTTTTACTTTTACTGTCTGTAGTCGAGAAGTAGAGGCCCTCCTCTTTTGTATATAGGAAGCCGTCGGGAGTACCTGTCGGAATAATTATTGAAAAAAGTATTAAAACTGCAACAAATGCAGCAACGGCACCTATTCCAAGTTTAAGGACTTTAGTGGGCATCTTAGAAGAAGGCTTTCCGGCGTGAGATTTTTTGGGTGCAACATGTGATTTAGGGGTAAGCCTTTCCACTGCATGTGTACCGCAAACCTCACAAAATTCAACACTTGGCGGAAGTTCTGTTCTACAACTCGGGCAAAATGGCATAATATTTTCTCCTAGTTTTTATTGTATTTTTATAATACACTACTCACTAAATCAAGTCAAGATTTTAAAAGGAAAAAATGCTAAATACCGCTTGACTTTTTTTCATAATTATAATAAAATAAATAAACACCTTAATATGCGGGTGTGGTGGAATGGCAGTTTTTGGTCGAGCGCTCACGGTGTGAGATTAAGCGAAGACCAAAAAGGCGCTGCGGTCGACAGAGGCGAAGGCGTGTACCGACGCCTGAGAAAATGTCGGGCACCGCAAGAGTACCGCGGGGCGTGGCTGCCTATTTAACCGAAATTAACTGGTGATGACTAAGCCAAAACTTTAAAACTTAATATGCGGGTGTGGTGGAATGGCAGACACGCTGGTCTTAGGAACCAGTGCCTCGTGCTTGCAGGTTCAAGTCCTGTCACCCGCACCAAAAATCCGTCGACCTTGTCGGCGGATTTTTTATCCAAGCCGATAGGCTTGGTATATCATCACGCGTTGGCGTGTATATCATTGCCGCACGAGTGCGGCGCATATCATCACACCGTAGGTGTGTATACCTCTATCGGCTTGATGAGATACAGTGGCTTTGCCACTGATGATATGCAAAACTAAAGTTTTGATGATATACAATGCTTCGCCTTGATTCCTCGAGTTGTGTATGAACACCCGCACCAAAAACCAACGCGCTCTCTGATATCAGAGAGGGCGTTTTATCTGTTATTTATTCTTCTTCAGATTTTCTTTTTCTTCTGTAAACGGTTGTGGTTATCACTCCGGCGCCGCTAACGAGAAGAAGGGCTATCCAAAGAGCAACATTTGTTTTGTCGCCCGTTTCGGGGGTTTCCGGAAGTACGGGAGCGGTATAAACATTGATAAAGGTTAAGCCGTTTGCCGATTCGGTTCCCTTTAAGTAGTCATATTCTACCTTAAAGGTTCCGTCGAGATTATCGGTTACGGTTACCTTAACGGTATAAACCGCCGAGTCATAGGTTATGCCTTCGGCTTCGCCCTTTAACTCGCGGACGGTATAGGTATACTCCCCTGCTTGTTGCACGGGAATCTCACTAAACTCGAAACTTCCGTTTTGGGCGTTCTTAACCGTTTCAATTTTTTGACCGCTTTGGCTATAAAGTTCAAACGAGAACTCGCCGTCTTTAAGGTCGCGGCCGTTTAGGGTTTTAGTTCCTTTAATCACAATTCCAGTAGCGGCTGCCTCATAAGTGTTTCGGAAAACAACGCTATCAAAGATATCGCCCGAAACAGTATTTCCGTTTACCTTTATATCAGAGATTTTAAGATTTCCGATAAGGTCATCTACAACCGTAATTTGAACCTTATGTTCGGTTGTATCAACCGTTACGCCCTTTTCGCTTTGCTCATCTTCAAGAATAACATAGTAGTAGTTACCCTCTTTAGTAAACTCCTGTTCAGCAAAGGTTATTTTGCCCGTTTTATCGGGATTTAAGGTTAAAACAACATCATTTTGAACAAGGGTTGAACTTGAATAGGCAAAGGTGCTGTCGGTTTTATGTAGGTCGAACTTAAACTCGCCGTCGACAAGGTCTCTGCCGGTCAGTACCTTTGTTGCCTCAAGGGTAAGGTTTACGGGTTTAGCAGAATAAGTATTTGTAAAGACAATTTTACCGCTATCGGTAATATTCTCGTAGGAAATGACTTCGGTTAAAACACCGCCGATGTCTTGTTTTACCGGGGTGCCCTTTATAAGTTGCTTATCGGAAATTGAGAGAATTCCGTTGTCGTCCTGAACAACCTCAAGACGAATATGATAAGAAGTTCTATCATAGGTAACACCAAGAAGTATTCCATTTTCTTCAACAATCTTAAAGCCGTAAGAACCGGGGCCGGAAAGGGTTATTGGAGGGAATTTAAAGTTTCCGTTTGAGTTGTTTAAAACATATTCTCCAATCTGTTGGCCGTTGCTTTCGTTAATAAGGGCAAAGGCAAACTCGCCGGGCGACATATTTCTTCCTTGAAGGATTTTTGTTCCGCCAAAGTCGGTATAAAGGTCGTTATATGAAATCGGAGTTGGAACAAAGGTGTTTTTAAAGACAATTTCACTCACAAGATTGTCATTCTTTAAAAGTTCTACTTTATCCGAAAGCAAACCTTGTGCATTATCGGTTACGGTTATGGTTACGGTATAAACTGAACTATCATAACCGTAATTTAGAATTCCGCCGTTTACTTCGGTAACATTATATACATAGGTACCCGCCTTGGAGAAGGTAATTTTACCGAAAGCAAATTCTCCGTTTGAGGCGTTTTTAGCAAGACTGCTTTGAGGCATTGGGGCACCGCTTGTAACGGCGGTTAGTTTAAATTCGAATTCATTTGCCTGAAGAGTTTTGCCTTCAAGCATTTTTGTTCCGTTAAGGGTAACTTCTGCGTCGGTTGCATCGTATGTGTTTTCAAATACAATATCGCTCACAGTCGACGAGTTTTTAGTTGTAACAGCGGTGGCGGTCAGGGTTTGGTTTCCGTTGTCGACAACTGTTACGGTAACCGTATATACTGAACTGTCGTACGAGGTAAAACCGCCGATTTTATGCTCATCAAGTTCGGTTACGGTATAAACGAAGGTTTGACCTTTATGAGCGTCTTTAAACTCTATTGCACCGAAACTGAACGAGCCACTTGCCAAGTTTTTAACAGTATCGTCTGCGGGCATAGGCGCACCTGCGGTAACGGGAGTTAACTTAAACTCGAACTCATTGGCGTTGAGAATTCGGTCGCCGATAATTTCTTTTTTACCCGAAATAGTTACAAAGTCGGAAGCCGAGGGAATATACTCATTTACAAAGGTAGGAGTTGTAGTTCCTTGAGCAAGACCCGATATCTGCAGATTTGCAGAAACAGTTCCGTCGAGATTGTCGATAACAGTAACTGTCACAGGGTAAACTTTATCAGAGTACTTGATATTATTTATTATCTTTCCGCTATTTATTTCGGCAAGGAAATAGTTAAAAGTTTTTCCAACTTCACTTGCGGGGTAGTTAAGAGTTATTACGGCCTGACCTTGAGAATTTGTAAGGTTTGACCTTGTTACTTCGTTAGCACCCGAATTAGTTGCCGGGTTAGAGTCATAAAGAGCAAACTGATATCCGCTAAGGGCGTAGTTTTGACCTATTTCCTTTTTAATATTGATTGTTGCGGTTGCAACACCTTTGGGTGCATAGATATTATTAAACCGTGCACTTACGGTCCAGTTCCCTTCAACCGAGGTATTCATTTCGTTTTTAACCGAAACAATTTCCAAGGTTCCGTTCATATCGGTATCTGAAACCTCTACCGAGAAAATATGCTTGGCAGTGTCATAGGTCACACCGCCCTGCGTTCCCTGTTGTTCGGTTACGCAGTAATAATAAATTCCCGCTTTAGTAAAGTTTTCGCCCGAAAGTCTGAAAAGGTGGGTCTTATCGGTATCGTTATAATGAATAGTTACCGAATCAAGCAGGGTTCCGTTTGAGGTAAGGTCGGTAAGTTTTTCAATATTAAAGGAATAATTTTCGCCGATTAACCAGTTTGTTCGGTTACCTGTAATTTCCTTAATGATATCGATTCCAATATCCTCTCCACTAACCGAAACAGGCTCGTATGTGTTGAAAATAATTGCTTGATTATTCTGTTCTGAGTTGATTTTTCCCGAAAGAGAACTCTTTTCGCCATTTAGAGTAAATCCGCTTGGAATATTCTTTTCGGTAACAAAGAACCTTGTTTCTTCGGGCAGATTTCTGATTACGAAAGACTCGCCCTCGGCAATAGTTGCGGTATATTTACCATTTTCAAGCGTGATATTACCGTCCGAAGATTCAAAGGTTCCGCTTAAAGCGGTGCCTAAAGCATCTGTAAGATATATTTCGGCGGTAAACTTAACGCTATCGCTGATATCAACAGAATTTGAGTCTTTGTCGACAACTTGTTTGGTAACGGTAAGATTTCCTTCGCCGATTGCGGTATTTTCAAAATCAATATCTTCAATAAGACTTTGGGTTATTGTTCCGCTTGCAACATCTTGCACCGAAACACCGTTAATTTGAACAGACTTTATTTTGTAGTCGGCATTGAAGGGAATTTCTTCAACCGCATAATCCGTTCCCGCCGAGATTCCCGAAAGCCAGAAAGTCTGGTCTTTTTTCATTTCAAATTCGAAAACGCCGTTTGTAAAGTTTGCTTTTTGGGGGTCTGCACTCGGAATTTTGTCAAGGTCGGTTATCCAGTAATCGAAACTTCCCGATTTAGATAGGGTTATACGGAATTTAAAGGTATCGGAAGTTCCTGTTTCAAAAACATCAACCGTTTTGGAAATTTTAAGTCCTGTTGCCGGGGTTACGGACAAAAGACCGTTATTTCCAAGGTTCATATCAACATAAACAAAATTGTTTTGCTCGGAAATGTAGGGATGGAAAACCATATGTGCCGAACGAGTTGGGTTCTCCTCTTTTTGCCTATCATACATTTGAAGTTCACGCGCGGGAGTTCCCTTGGGAACAACCCAGGCGCCTATTGTCTGGTGGTCAAGGGTTTCAAAGTTTTCCACTATTTTAGCCGAAAGAATAGATTCCTTAGACATTGGCTCATAGAAAAACTCAGGTTTTGAAACCCCTTCTTTAAAGACATAACGACGATGGTAATACTCTCCATCGGGGTTTAAAGTTTCATCCGTGCTGACAAAGACATAGGAAGAGCCTTGTTTTGTATAGACAGCCGAATCAAAGGTATAGTAAAATCTCTCGTTTTCTTTATTGGGAACAAATTCAGAAAGAGCAGTAATATGCTGGTCGTGGGAAGGAGCCGAAATATCAAAAGAATTGTTCCAGAAAAGTCGGGTATAACCATCCTTATCTATATGATTTTTGTCGTTCTTTGGAGAATCAGTGACTATATCGCCCATAATGCTTGTAACATTAAACTCGTTAATGTCAGACCTAAGGCCTGTTTCGTAGACAAGGCGTATGGGAGAAATTTTATCAGCATCTTTAACGGTAAGTTTAACATCACTTGCAAGGTCGACATTTATTCCCTGAAGGGCTACCTCATAGGTAATCATCGGAATAAGGGCGGCGGGAATTTTCCAGGAAACGGTTTGCATTCTTGTTTGAATATTAGTTTTTACCTGAACCGACACGTGCATCATATCGCTGCTTCTTATATGCCCATCAGTTGGTCCTAAAAATCCGTAAGAGCGATTTATGTAAACAGCATTGGCGGGAACGGGCTCGGTTTTGTCCTCGTCATAGAAGCCTAAATAGTTGTTGTCAACATCGGCATACCACGCGATATAGTTAGACCAGTCGTTTTCACCGTTATATTTAAGTTGACCATCTGCAAAGGCCTTGCTTACAAGCAGTTGAGCGTCTGCGGTATTTGCAATTCCAAGACGGGTTTTTACTGAACGGATAAACTCGTCGCCAAGTTCGGTGGGGTTTTCTACCGTTCCAAGTCCGCTTGATGAGGTGTCGGCAAACTTCGATGCCATCATATGACCGTCAAAAAGGGTGTTTCCTAAAAGAATTCCGTTTATGTGTTTTACTTCCATATACTGGCCGAGAGTATCGGTAAACTCAACATAACCCGAAAAGTCAGGATTTCCGCCTTCAAGATGGGTTGGATAGTAACGGGACTGAAGAACAATTTCATTTACGATTTCGGTAAAGGCTCCGCTAAGGCCGTCGCCCGAAGCCGAATAATATTCGTCTACATAGTTTTTGTTTGTTACATAAGAATTCTTAGTAATTGTAACATTTGTTGTTCTGTTTGAAGTTCTTGACTCAACGGTTACCTGCATTGTGTTGGAGTTGGAGTCGTTATAGGTGCTCCACATAGAGTCGGTAATATTTGAACCGTTTGGATTAAGTACGCTGTATGCAATATCACCCGAAGTTACGGTATTTGGGTTATTATCATTAGAAATATTGAAGCCGAGGGTGTAGAACAGGCTTCGTCCTGCACCGTTTTCATCTTTAACCTTATATTTATTTTCGATTTGAGTTTTGATATAAGAGGCGGTAAGTTGAACAAGGAAACCTTGCCCCGCCGTAATTCCGGTATCGTTTCCGTCGCCGACATCGGCGCCAAAAGAATTGTTGCCATAGGTTTGATTTTCAACATCATCATATTTGCTGGCACCAAGGGTTGGAGCGCCGTCGGACATAAGAACAACTATTGGCATACGGTATTCGCCACGTTGCCAGTTGTTGCCCCCGATAATAACTTCGGAATCGGGCACCTCGTTAAACATTTTATAGGCTTCCCAAAGCCCTGCCTGAATATAGGTAGCGCCGTCGTGTTGTTTTGTTTGGAATTCTATATTAGCCTTTGTTCCGCTAACCTTTGTTTCATCTACCCAAACATTGTCGCTTGAATAGTTGATAAAGGCACCGTTTCTGTCGGTAGTTGTATAGCGGTCGATAGGCATGAGGCGAGAAACCGCAGTTGAATAGGTGCGGTTTGCACTTTTACCCGAATATAGAACAACACCAACACGGTTATTGTTATTTATTCCTTGAAGAGTGTTTATTGCCTGGTTGGTTGCCTCAATAAGTTGGGTCATTGAACTTACCGACATTGAATTTGAAAGGTCAAGCACAAAGACCGTATCGGTAGGAACGGTAGAATAACCGATAACCTCTTTGTTGGCGGCTATTGCTGATAAAGCGGTTAGGAAGTTTTTTCCGTCGTCAATCATATTGATGCTATCGGGAAAGGCGTCCGCATTAGGAAAGACCGATTTATCGGTCCAAACACCGCCCGCGTTTGAGGTGTCAAGATTTTCTAAATCGAAATAATCTTTCCAACCGTCCATAGTATTAGCGTCGACTTCTCGGTTAAACGCGGTATTTCCTGAATCTGCCGCCAATACGGTCAGAGGCAGACAGGTTGAAAGCACAGCAAGACAAAGAAGCAGGCTAATAAGTCTGTTAGGGATTTTAATTCTTGTTTTCATGCGAAACCTCCGTTATAATTTGCGAAATTGGAACTGCCTAGCACAATGCTAACCAGAGGTCTTTCGTCCTAAACACTTTTATATTTTGATTATAATACTATAATAATATAATTACAAGAACATTTTTCTATTTTTAAACTTTTTGTTGATTTGCGGTTTTGAGTATAGTATAATTTAAAGAGCGTAATTCATTTGTTCCAAAAGGAGTTATTTGATGTCTAAAGTTAAAATCGTTACAGACTCAGGCAGCGATATCGCCCGAAAACACGAGGACCTGTACGATATTGATGTTCTCCCCTTTAAGATAGCCGTAGGCGATGAATCTTATTTAAGCAGAGTTGATTTTGACAACGCCGAATTCTTCGAGATAATGAAAAATGCTGACGAAATTCCCAAAACCAGTCAGATTACCGCTTTTGAGTTTGGCGAACTGTTCGGCGACTATTTTGAGCAAGGTTATACCGATATCATATATGTTTCGTTAAACTCAAACGGCTCGGCTACCTACTCCAATTCGGTTCAGGCTAAAGACCAGTTTTTTGAGGACAACCCTGATGCTGTCGGAGTCTTTAATATATACTGTATTGACTCTAAAACCTATTCGGCAGGATATGGCTATCCTGTTGTTGAAGCGGCAAAAATGGCTCACAAGGGCGTTAGTGCCGAAAAAATTGCAGAGTATCTTGAAGATTGGTTTGAACACTGTGTCATTTATTTTGGCATCTACAGTCTTAAATATGCCAAAAAGTCGGGCAGAATTCCTGCCGCCGCCGCTTTTGTAGGCGAACTTATCGGGCTTCGTCCCATTCTTCGTATTGATAGCGGAGAAATTATTATTGAAAACAAGGTTCGAGGCGACGTTTCAGTTATCCCCGAAATCAGCGAAAAATGCAGTGATAATATCGAGAAAAACTCCCCTTACTGTGTAATCTGCGGAGAAGACACTGAACTTCGCGACCAACTCGCCGCTCGGCTAACCGAGGTTCTGGGGTATCCGCCAAGCGACGCCTATCAGATTGGTGCTGTAATTGCGATAAATGCGGGACCCGAGGCAGTAGGCGTTATGTTCAGGGCAAAACAGGAGGAAATATGCTAAAAATTCTTGTTATAGACGGACAGGGCGGAAAGATTGGAAAAAGCGTTATCGAGGGAATTAAAGCCTCTGATATTGCCGCCGAAATTATAGCCGTTGGCACAAACAGTATAGCAACCACCGCTATGCTCAAAGCGGGTGTCGATGCCGCCGCAACAGGCGAAAATTCGGTTCTTGTTTGTGCCGAAAAGTGCGATGTGATTATCGGTCCTATCGGGATTGTTATTGCAGACTCTCTACTTGGTGAGGTTACCTCGGCTATGGCGGTTGCTGTTGGAAAAAGCAGAGCAAAGAAACTGCTTATACCCATAAACCTTTGCGACAATTTCATTGTAGGCGTTAAAGACCTCAACCTTTCTACCCTAATCCAAAATGTTGTTGACGAACTTAAAAAGATGTAAAACAAGCCTATGTACTGCGGTACATAGGCTTATCTTATGCAATCTTTTCAACCTTAACCGTCAGACAGCCTACGGCTAAATCGGTCAGTCTTTGAATATGGCGGGGGGAATAGCAGAGTTTTTCGGCAACCTCTTCGATAGTATCTCCGTAAATAAATCTGCGGATAAGTATTTCTCGTTGGGTAAAATCGGTATGAGAATTTATTATGCTTTCAATAAGTTCGCATCGGGATTTGTACTCCTCGATTTCCCTTTTTATGCAGTTGGCACTAGCGGTTAAACGCTTCATTTCGTCGGTTAAACGGTATACCTTCGCCATACACTGCCTATATTCAGACAAAAAGGCTTTTACTTCTTTTCTTGTCATATTTTACCCTCACTTTTAAGCGAAAAATACTGCCCGTAGGAGTACTTTGTCTTGTTTTTCTTGTTATACGCGGCAACCTCTCTTACCGCCTTTGCGACAGAGGAAGAAGAGAAAATTTCGCGGTTTTTTCTTTGCTTTTCAAAATAACTTTCTCCCGCTACTTTGCAACGCTCACTGCAGTAGTCGCCCTCTTTTTCCATTTTTGAACCGCAAAAACGGCAATGATTATCGGGAAGTTCAAAAAAATCGCCCGAATGGCAAAACGGACATCGGTGACGCCTTTCATAAGGAGGCGTGTCAAGTCCGTGGCTTTCAAAAACCACCTCAACAAACTCAAATTCTTTTTTACAGTCCGTACAACAGTACATACATATCGTCCTCCTTATAAAATGCTTGACATTTACTGAAATGTGTAATATAATCCTCTCAAAGAGGTTGATTTTTACTGTATTCAGTAGCGTGAGCCTATTATATTACTCGTTTCAGTAATTGTCAAGGACATGTTTTACTGATTTCAGTATTTTGTTAAAAGTACACAAAGGAGAGTCATTATGAACGAAACCTATGCACGAATTGAATCGCTTTGCAAATCGAGGGGTATAAATGTTACCGAAATGTGCAAACGGCTGTCTATTCCAAGGGCGTCTTTGACCGACTTTAAAATGGGAAGGAGAAGGTCAGTTTCTGCCTCTACTCTGCAGAAAATTGCCGAATACTTCTCGGTAAGTGTCGAATACCTTTTAACAGGAGAAAACGCAAATACAAACGATATTAATCTTAAAATAGCCCTTTTTGGCGGAGAAAACGGTATTACCGACGAAATGCTCCAAGAGGTGCTACGGTATGCTACTTATATTAAGGAACGGGAAAATGGAGATAACCAAACTATATAATTACGCAGAAGAAAGCGGAATTACCGTCGACTTTATGCCGCTTAAAGAAAACCTTGCTTTTTCTTTAGATCTTAACGGCAAAGGTTTTATTGCCCTTGACAAAGGGCTTGTCGGCAGAACTGCCGCCGAGCGAGTTGCCCTTGCGCACGAACTTGGTCATCTTGCGACAGGTGCGGTATATTGCCCGAGCGACGACCCTAAAACCATTTTAAAAAACGAACAGGCGGCACACAGATGGGCTATAAATCTGCTTGTCCCCTACCCAAAACTTGTTGAGGCTCTCAAAGACGGTGACGAAGACCTTTCTACGCTTTCTGACCGTTTTGGAGTTACCGAGGACTTTATGCAAAAGGTTCTTATTCATTACAGTCAATCAAAAAGCGCCTGAACGCAAAAAAATTCTTTTCTTTGATATTTTTTTCACAAAAACCTATTGCAAGTCTTGAAATTTTGGCGTATAATAGATGAAAAGTTTTATATTATGGAGGAATAATCTATGTATAATCGTATTTATAATTTTTCGGCAGGTCCCTCTATGCTTCCTGTTCCCGTTTTAGAGCAGGCAAGAGACGAAATGATGAACTATCAAGGCTCGGGTATGAGCGTTATGGAAATGTCCCATCGTTCGAAAGTTTATGATGCAATTATCAAGCAGGCAGAGGCTGACCTTCGTGAAGTTATGAACATTCCCGACAACTATAAGGTAATGTTCCTTCAGGGCGGCGCTTCAATGCAGTTTGCTAATGTTGCAATGAACCTTATGAAAACCGGAAAGGCTGACTATATTGTTACCGGTCAGTTCTCGGGCAAGGCTTATAAAGAGGCTCAAAAGTTCGGCGACGCTCATCTTGCCGCTACAACCAAGGACGAAAACTTCACAAGAATTCCCCGTCAGGAAGAACTTGACCTTCGCCCTGATGCAGATTATGTTCATATCTGCTTTAACAACACTATTTTCGGAACCAAGTGGGACTATATCCCCGACACTGGCGACGTTCCCCTTGTTGCAGATATGTCTTCATGCATTCTTTCCGAACCCGTTGACATTAGCAAGTTCGGTCTTATTTATGCCGGTGCTCAGAAGAACGTTGCTCCCGCAGGACTTACAATAGTTATTGCCAGAGAGGACCTTCTTTCAGAAGACCTTGACAAGAGCGTTCCCACTATGTGCAACTATGCTACCATGGCAGCAAACGAGTCTATGTATAACACTCCTCCTTGCTACCCCATTTATGTTTGCGGTCTTGTTCTTAACTGGATTAAAGGTCTCGGCGGACTTGAGGCTATGAAAGAAATTAACGCTAAAAAGGCTCAAATGCTTTATGATTGCCTTGAAAACAGCAAACTCTTCAAAAACCCCAACGACAAGGCAAGCCGTTCTATGATGAACGTAACCTTCAGAGCAGAAGACGACGAAATCAACGCTAAATTCGTTAAGGAAGCAACCGCTGCAGGTTTCGCTAATATTAAGGGTCACCGCAGTGTCGGCGGTATGCGTGCTTCTATCTATAACGCAATGCCTACCGAGGGCGTAGCCGCTCTTTGCGAGTTTATTAAAAAGTTCGAAGCAGAAAACGCTTAATTTACAACAAATAAAAAGCCATCCAAGTTAACTTGGATGGCTTTAATTTTTTCTTTTTATTTATAACTGTCATAAACCTCTTTCAAGCGGTGGGGGTAGTCGGTCATAATTCCGTCGGCACCGATGCTTATTAGGTGTTTCATCTCTTTAGGGTCATTTATGGTCCAGAAGTGTACCGCTATATTGTGACGGTGGGCAGTTTTTACAAAACTTTTATTAGCAAGGTTAACCCCTTTTTCCTCCATTGGAACCTGGAAAACGCAAAGACCGTCGCCGAAGAAAAGGTCGACTTTAAGTATCTGCATAACCACGAAAGCGGTTGTAGCATCATAACTTGGAGAATACATAAAGTTTTCGGGAACTTCACCGGACTTTTGAAGACGAACATACTCGTCGTAAAGTTCCTCGTGGAAACTGGCTAAAACAACTCGGTCAAAGGCGTTATGTTTTTCAAGCAGACGAAGAACCTCTTTTATTGCCCTTATACCTAGTTCGCCGGGTTGCTTTATTTCAACATTTATGCGGTTTTCGGGGAAAGAAAGAATAAGTTCCTCAAGTGTTGTTGCAAGGAAAACCTTTTCATCTCTGGGGGTAATACCGTCAGGGTATGTAACATCGGTAGGATATTTTTCGTTTCCGTTTTCGTCCTTAAAATGCTCCCTCTCACCCGAAAGACAGTCATTTTCGTCGGTGGGGTTAGTGTACCCGAAGTCAACCTTTTGAGCCATTAAATCGGCATAATTCCAGTCGGCAATAGCCCCCGTTACATTGGTTTTGCGGTCGAGGGTAGTGTCGTGGGAAAGAATTACAACCCCGTCTTTAGTAATGCTTACATCGGTTTCCATCATAACGTTTTTATCAACACTGTAAGCATTATAAAAGGCTTCTAGAGTATTGTCGGGGAATTCCTTATTTCCGCCTCCGTGGGCAATAAGAATAGGCAGTTTTTCGGTTGTTCGCATTGGGTTTTCACCCTTATAGTTATCAAATCTGGGGAAAATGGCAACAACCGAGTAAATGAGCAGAATACCGGCTAAAACAAGTGCCGTTACCTTTAAAACTTTTTTAAATATTTTCATGTTTTACTCCTTAAAAGAAGAACTTTTGCTCCATAATTTCTCTTGCGGGTCGGTAGATACCAAGGAAAATAAGCAGTCCGCCAATTAAAACAAGGCAGATAAGCGGATACATTGACCAGGCAACGAAGTTCATATCAAAGGTTAAATTCAGAAGCAACTCTATCGGGAACATAAACACACCAAGGGCAATTCCCGCACCGCCGAAAATAAAGAGTCTTCCTTTGCGGACATATCGCAAAAGGGCAACAACGGCAGTGACAATAAGGCAAAGGCCAAAAACGACGGGAAGAGCAAAGGTTAAAAACCAGTTGCCCGAAGTTGCAAAACAAACATAAAAAAGGTATGCCGCAACCGACGCAAAACCGCAAGGTACGAAGATTACGGGATTAGGTTTTTTAAACCAAAAAGGCAAAACAAAAATTTCGTAAAGAAGCAAGATTCCTCCCGTTGCAAACCCTGCCCAGTCAACCGTTTTGTCAAATTGAAGGTCGCAAAGGGGGATTATAAACAGGGCAATAAGGAAGACCGCCGAAATTATAAAACAGGCAACTCGGCTTTGCTTTTCCTTGTCGGGCAGACTTTTTAAGGGATACTCCGATTCTGCCGTTTTGCCAAAAAAGTCGGGATGGCAAACGGCGGTTTTGCAAAGAGGACATATTTTTTCGGTGTCGGCAAGTTCAACGCCACATTTTACACAATACATTATTTTTTCTCCTAAGGTGAAACCTGATTTTAGAGGGAGGATTTTCGTGTTTGCTTAAGGTGACAAGAGTCAAACTCTTTGCGCCTACAAAACAAAATTTTCGGTAATAGTTTACCTCAAAACTTGTAATACGGCAGTATTACAAGTTTTGTCGGCTTCCTCTAACACAAAAATTTTCGTTTTGATAGGTCGCAGAGTTTCTGCCACCGAATTTTTTATTGGGCGAAGCGTGAGTTTGACGCAAGGCTAACGCCTTGCTAAAACGAACGCAAATACAAATAAGTAAAGGCGGTGAGCGAAACCGCAAAGGGTTCGACTCTTGTCACCTTATGTTTGATTGCTTTGCACCTTTACGGCGAGTCCAAGTTCACGAAGAACCCGGTAAATGTGCATTTCAAGGTCGCTTTCACAGATATCACGGATAAAGTTTATATAAAGCGTATCGCCAAAGGACAAAATTCCGCAGTTGTGGGGCGCTTTAAGTTGAGCCCCTAAAATAAAGTCAAATCGCTCTATATAGTCTTTCATTTGGTCGGGTACGGTTATTGCCCCGAGATTTGAAACCGTAAAACAAGCCTGTCGCTCCCCCACCGAATTAAAGGTTGTCTTAATAATAAAATTCTTGACAAAAAGAGGCATTATACGGGCAGCCATAAGCCGTTCGCTTTTAATATTGGCGGCGATTTTCATACTCATTTGTTTTGGGGTTATATCCACTCCCATTTTGTGATGTACCACTTTGCAGATTTCTTCAAAATCGTAAACGCCAAGTTCGGGCAAAATTTCGGGAATAGTGAACATTACAAAATTTCTTAAGGTATCGGACGGGAAGATTCTGCGAAGATTGGCAGGAACCCTGAGTTTTATGGGTTTTCTTCTTTGTGTTTTCGGGTACTTTTCTTTTTGAAGATTCTGAAGAGCACTCATTATAACCGCACACAAAAATTCAGTTAGACTGACATTATATTCGTGTGCTTTATCAAGAGCGTCTTTTAGAGAAAGTTCAAAACAGGTGAGATTCAAGAAACCTGCCGTTTCGGGCGTTCCGCTTATTCGCCAGGCGGGGCGTTCTTTACGCTTTGCGGTAATGCTTCCCGCATATTTTTGGAAACTGTCTTCGAGTTCGGATTCTTTTGGGTAGTCAATTCGGCTTAAGACTCCGTTTTCAGCCGGTACTTTTACCAAGTATTTTTGCCAGAGATACTCGGCAACAAGACTTTTAAGAAAGGTTAAAGCACCGTTTCCGTCGGTAATCGAATGGAAAACCTCTATAGCAACCCTCTTTTTATAAACAATTACACGAAAAGCACATTTTCTCGTTTCCCTTTTTGACATTCGAGTTAGCGGGTAACTTTTTTCGTTAAGGATTTTAGGCGGTGCGGACAGTTGCTGAAGATAGTACCAGAAAAGGCCCTTTCGAAGCCTTACGGCTATTGAGGGGAATCTCCTGACCGTAACGTCAAGAGCCGACTGCATAACCGTTTTATCTATTTCTTCTGTGAGTGTTGCCGAAACTCTGAAAAGGTTGCTCCACTGGTCGTTTCTTGTTGCGGGGTACATTTTTGCCGCATTGTCAAGTTTCATCCAACGGAGTTTGTTTTCCTGCTCTAAAACGGCGTTAAGAAATTTATTAACCGCTTCAAAATCTTTTTGGTCTTCCTTAAGACCGTAAAGTAGATAAGCGTGCCATCTTTCAGGTTTTAAAAACAGTTTAGACTTTGCTCCCGCTTTCATAAGAGCATTATGAATACTCTCGGCATCGCTTTTCATAATCTCGTTTTCGGCCACAAAAATGATTGACGGGGGCATATCCGAAAGGTCACCAAAAAGGGGCGACGCCAAGGGATTTTTGCGGTCATTGGTATAACAGTCGGCGTAAAAGTCCAACATTTCTTTGGTCATTGTCGGGTCAGAGTCTTTATTCTCTTTATAAGAAACACCTGAAGCCGTCATATCGGTCCAGGGCGAAATTGCAATTATTCCGCTGGGAAGAGAAAGTCCCTCGCTTTTAAGACGAAGACAAAGGGCAAAGCAGAGCCCACCCCCTGCACTTTCGCCGCAAAGGGTAATTTTTTTAGCGTTATAGCCCTTGCTAATTAAATATTTATAGGCACTGACAGCGTCGTCAAGGGCGGCAGGAAAGGGATTTTCAGGGGCAAGGCGATAGGCAGGGCAAAAGGTCCTTGTTCCCGTTTGAACAGCCAAAAGAGAGCCAAAACCCTTTGCATATTCAAGGTCGCCAAAGGCGTAACCGCCCCCGTGAAGATAAAGAATTACTCCGCCGCGGCGTTCATCTTTAGGAAGAAGCCAGGCACCGTCAAAATTTTCAAAGCGGTGTTGTCTTTCGAGAACCTGATTTTTAAAACGGCTCTCCATTAACTCGCCTATTCGGTGTTGAGCCTTTCTTGAGGCTTTAAGGGTGCGGGTAGCAAACATCGGTTTTAACGCCATAAGTTGTGTTTTTACGGTTTTTGCAGAAATTGGCACACGGCTTCCCCCTATCCCTAAATTATAAAAAAATTATATATTAAATTCTTAAAAAAGTCAACAAAGGGTGGTACCCCGTCTTGACAAACACCTCTTTTTGTGGTAACATTATTAAAAATAAAATTATCCCAAGGAGGATTTATAAATGGAGAGAATTAAGACCTTATCTTCCCGTGACCTTGAGGCTTCGGCTAAAACCGGCGGCTGCGGCGAATGCCAGACTTCTTGCCAGTCTGCAAGTAAAACTTCCTGCTCTGTTGCTAATCAGCAGTGCGAAAAGTGCAAAGAGAGCAAGTAATTTAGGTAAAAACTTTGCCGCAGATTTTTCTGCGGCACTTTTTCTGTAAGAGGTATTTATGATTCACGCATATAAACTTAGCGGATATAACATTATTTTAGACGTAAATTCGGGCTGTGTGCATGTTGTTGACGAGGTCGCTTTTGATATTATCTCGGACTATGACAAAAAGGAAAAGTCTGTTATTAAATCTGAAATTTTAAAGAAGTATTCTGATGTTACTCCCTGTGATGTTGAAGAGGTTTTCGGGGATATTGAAGCCCTTAAAAAAGAGGGAAAACTCTTTACCGAGGACAAGTTTCGCGCCCTTGCAGGTCAGTTTAAAAAGCGTCAGTCGGTTATCAAGGCAATCTGTCTTCACGTTGCCCACGACTGCAACCTTGCCTGTAAATACTGCTTCGCCTGTGAGGGAGAATACCACGGGCCGAGAGGTCTTATGTCCTATGAGGTAGGAAAACGGGCTCTTGATTTTCTTGTTGAAAATTCGGGTACCAGAAAAAACCTTGAAGTAGACTTTTTCGGCGGAGAACCCTCCCTTAACTTTGAGGTTGTAAAAAGGCTCGTAGAGTACGGACGCAGTATCGAAAAAGAAAAAGGCAAAAACTTCCGCTTTACCTACACCACCAACGGAATAATTTTAAACGACGAGATTATGGATTTCTGCAACAAAGAGATGAGTAATGTTGTTCTTTCTCTTGACGGCAGAAAAGAGGTTAACGACCGTATGCGAGTTAACAAAGCGGGGGGCGGTTCCTACGACAGAATTGTTCCGAAATTTAAAGAGTTTGTCGAAAAAAGAGGCGGTAAAGACTACTATCTTCGAGGTACATACACCGCTTTTAATAAAGATTTTTCTGCCGATATTCTTCATATGGCAGATTTAGGTTTTAAAGAGATTTCAATCGAACCGGTTGTTGCCGAGCCGTCGGCTCCTTACGCCCTTAAAGAAAGCGATTTACCCGAACTTTTAGAGCAATACGAAATTCTGGCAAACGAAATGGTAAAAAGGAACAAAAAGGGCGAGGGCTTTACCTTCTACCACTATATGATAGATTTAGACGGTGGTCCTTGCGTTGTAAAAAGGGTTTCGGGTTGCGGAGTTGGTACAGAATATATGGCGGTAACACCCGAGGGCGACCTTTACCCTTGTCATCAGTTTGTCGGCAACGAGAGATTTAAACTCGGTAATGTTTTTGAGGGTGTGAAAAACACCGAAGTAATAAATGAGTTTAAAAACTGCAACATTTATTCCCACAGCGAATGTGACGAGTGTTTTGCAAGAATGTACTGCTCGGGCGGTTGTGCCGCAAACGCTTATAACTCTACGGGAAGCGTTACGGGAGTTTATAAACTCGGTTGCGAACTTCACAAGAAGCGTATTGAATGTGCAATTATGATAAAGGCGGCTGAAGCCTTTGGGGGAGATAAGTAGTGCTTAAATTTATAAAACTTTTGTTCCCTCTTTCCTTTCCTAAGGGGAAGATTTTCAAAAGCGTTCTGACATATATCGGGCTTTATATTTTCGGTGGTCTTTTTAAGGGAACGCTAATCTATTTTTGGGAACTGAACTTTATCGGCGGGGTTTCCCACACGCTAATTTCCGCTTATGTATTCTTTGGACTTTTCGTTCTTTGCCTTTATCACCTTAGAATAATAGACAAAAACCGACCTTAAACAAAAAAAGATGGGCAACGCCCATCTTTTTTATATTTTCCAAACATTAGTATCAAGAATAACGGTTGAAATCAAAACATTATCATAAAAATAGAAGTCAAGTCTGATGTTTTCAAAGTCGTACCGCAGAACAACTATCGGCTCGGTTCTTACCGCAAGGAATTTCATCTCATCTTCGGTACCGCTTTTAATATCTCCCTTGGCGTTTACGGCTTCTTCAACCTCGTATTTCATTGTAACACCGGGAGTAAAACCAAAAACTTCACCATCGGTGGAAACTGCAGCAATTCCCTTTTCTTTTTGGTCGTTAAGGTAATAAAAACGGGCAGAGGCAATATCTATAACAGAGTATCCGTCTTTTTTTATAAGGTTATAGTAGGCAGCATCTTCACCGTCGTGGTTGTGACTATCTTCTAATGAATGTTCTTTCTCATATTCTTCTGCGAGTTTTGAGTAGTGTTCCTTGACCTGCTCAACGTCAGCACCAATCCCGAACTCTACCGAGTCTAGTTTTCCCGTTTTAGCCGTGCTGACAATATCTGTGTCTGCACTGCTATCATTATTATTCTGCGAACAGCCCACAAAACAAACCATTAGTAAACTTAAAAGCAAAGCCAGAAGTCTTTTCATTAGTTTTCTCCTTTCGAATTTTTGCTTAACAGTTCCTGGCGTAAATTCCAGAGTTTCTCTGAAAGGTCGACATAGTAATTATGGGGGTTTTCAAATCTCTTAACCTCGTCCCAGAGGTTGTCCACACACTGCTTTCTGAAAGCACAGATTTCGGTAACGCTGGGAGAACTGTAAACCTTTTTGCCCTTTTCGATAATCTTAACCTGCAACTTTTTGGCGGTAAAATTGGTTACCGTTTTTCTTTTCCAGGTGTGAACGGGGTCAAATATTTCATACGGTTTTGTGTCGTCGATTTTCTCATCGCTTAAACAAATAACATCGGCTATTGCCTTGCCCGTTTCGTTATCGAAAAGACGCCAAGGGATTTTAACTCCGGGTAGGGTAATTTTAGCAATATTTTCGCTTACCTTTATTTTGGGCACAATCTCGCCGTTTGGAAACTCTACTGCGGCGAGTTTGTAAACTCCGCCAAAAACGGCTTCGCTTGAAGCGGTAATAAGCCTTTCTCCGACACCGAAACTTGAAATTTTAGCACCCTGGCTGTCAAGTTCCTTAATCAGATGTTCGTCAAGCGAATTGGAAACAACTATTGCACAGTCTGAGTATCCTGCATCGTCAAGGGCTTTTCTGATTTTCTTTGAAAGATAGGCAATATCTCCGCTGTCGATACGAACGCCTTTGGGTCTGTATCCGTTAGGTTTTAAGACCTCGTCAAAACATTTTATTGCATTTGGAAGTCCCGATTTGAGCACATTAAAGGTGTCGATAAGCAGAGTACAACTGTCGGGATATTTTTCGGCATAGGTTTTAAAGGCGGTATAAGTCGGAGGCCAAGCGGTCTT
>JAZSLH010000037.1:0-4916 GCA_045535275.1 Acutalibacteraceae bacterium | reverse complement strand
TTTTTAGCGAAAATTACAATATTATAGAAGAAGATATCTGTAACACTGCCCAAAGTGTCGGGCTTTCTCGTAATGATATTATTCTGCTCGCCGCGACAAAAACGGTCTCGCCTGATGTGATAAATTTTGCAATAGAATCGGGAATAAAATATATCGGAGAAAATCGCGTTCAGGAATTTCTTTCAAAAGACGACCTTATTACAAAGAATGTTCACCGTCATTTTATCGGGCATCTTCAGTCGAATAAGGTTAAAGATATTGTTGGAAAGGTTGAAATGATTCAGTCCGTCCACTCGGTAAAACTTGCCTCGCTAATTGGTAAACTATCTTGTGAAAAGGGAATAACTACCGATATTTTGCTTGAGGTAAATATCGGCGCCGAAGAAAACAAATCGGGCTTTTTAAAGCATGAAGTAGACAGTGCCGTTGAAGAAATTTCCAAAATAGAGGGAATACATTTAAAGGGAATGATGACAATTCCTCCCGTTTGTGAGAAAAAAACCGAAATAATACCTTTTTTTGAAGAAATGTACAAACTGTTTATTGACAACAAGAGCAAAAAAATAGATAATGTTAGTATGGAATATCTGTCTATGGGTATGTCCTCCGATTATGCCGAGGCAATAAAATGCGGAAGCAACCTTGTAAGAATCGGAACTTCGCTTTTTGGTAAAAGAATTTATTAATATATAAGGAGAAAAGAAATGGCAATTAAGGATATGTTCAAAAGTTTTGTTAGCATCAATGACGGCGACCTTGAAGACGAAACCCTCGATACTGCAGAAGAAACGGTTGAAGAGCCCGTTCGTGTTAAAAGAGAACCCGTTTACCGCCGCAGTGCCGACAGAAGAAACGCTTCCTCGGGTGCGGCAATGAAGGTTGTTATCGTTCGTCCCGAAGTTTTCGACGAGGTTGCTACAATAGCAGACCATCTTGTTGCGGGAAAAACGGTAGTTTTAAACCTTGAAACCGCAAATAAGGATATTTGCCGCAGAATTGTCGACTTTATGAGTGGTGCTGCCTACGCTCTTTCCTGCAAACTTAAAAAGGTTGCTAATAATACCTTTATAATCGTTCCTGAAAATACCGATATTGCGGGAGAACTTGTTTTAGACGACTTTGACGAGCAGAATTATTACCTTTAATGGAATCTTCTCTTGTTGCCGCTAGAATAGCGGACGCCGTGAGACTGTGTAACAACGCCTCTTTCCCGAAGTTTGTTGGATTTTTACGTCCGGAAGAAGTGGCACAGGCCAAAACTGTTGCCGACAAACTCGGTTGTAAGTATTGTTTATTCGGAGGCTACGAATCCGCAGAAAGAATGTTTTTCGGTGCCTTTCCCGATTGGTGTGATGAGCCCGAAGATTATTTTCCAATAACACCGGTTACAATCCTTTTAAAAAACGCTGAAACCCTCTCTCACCGCCACTTTCTCGGCGCCTTGCTGTCGCTCGGTATAAAGCGCGAAGCGGTCGGAGATATTCTTATAGAAAAGGGGAGAGCAGTAGCGTTTTTAAACAGTGAAATAGCCCCTTTTGTAAAAGAACAACTGACAAAGGTTGCAAATGTTGGAGTAAGTGTATCTGAAGGATTTACCGCTTCGCTTCCCGGCCTGTCGGGTTTTGAAACCTTTTCTGCTACGGTTGCCTCTTCCCGTCTTGACTGTGTTGTCGGTGCCTTGCTTAAAAGTTCAAGAAGTCGGGCGAGTGAACTTATTTTGGAAAAACTGGTTTCGGTTAATTCGGTTTTAACCGACAAAACTGTAAAAGCTGTTCGGTCGGGCGATACCATTACGGTAAGGGGTAAAGGTAAGTTTATAATTGAATCGCTTGACGGTCGAACGAAAAAAGACCGTATTATATTAGTCGCAAAAAAGTATATTTAATGGAGGACTTTTATGTTTACTTCTAAAGAAATTCAAGATAGCGTATTTTCCACCGCAATGAGTGGCTACAAAAGAGATGAGGTTGATACCCTTCTCGATAAAATTGCCGAGGATTATAAGCAGTTTGAGTCGGTTTTAAATTCTCAGCAGACAAAAATTGCTGAACTCGAAAAAGAAATCAGCGACCGTGACGTTTCTATGAGCAGTATAAACTCAGTGCTTATCAGTGCCCAGAAACTCGCAGATAATATTGTTGAAGATGCTAAACTTAAGGCTGATGAAATGATTGAGGCCGCCAATAACGAAGCCGAGAACATAAAACTTCGAACAAAAAAAGCACTCGAAGAAATCGATGCCGTTTTAACAGAGCAGAAAAACAAGGCTCAGGCAGAGGTTGATATAATGCTTTCCGATGCGGCAAGAAAATCCGAAGGAATGATTCTTGCGGCTAAAGATTCCGTAACCCGCGAACAACTTCTTTTTGATAAACTTAAAAGCGAGGTTGCAGAGTTTAAAAAGCAGATTAAAGAGTCTTATAAAAATCATATTGAATCGCTATCAAAACTTCCCGATGAGGTTGTTCTAAGCCCTGAAATTGCCGCTTCAAAAATTGAAGATATAATAAATAACGAACCCGACCTTCTTAAATTTATTGATAAGGATATTATTCAGGAGTCTGTTTCCGAAACTGTTGAGCCAACCCCTGAGGTTATAGAAACCGAAGAACCCGAAGTTTTTTCAGATGATGCAACGGTTGAATTTGCTGCAATAAGCGAGAAATCTGAAGAGGTTTTAGAGCAAACCGCTCCGTCTGGTTTTGTAATTCAGGGAATGGAAGAAGACGAGTCAGAGGACTTTGAAGAGGAGCCCCCAACATTCTCTAAAGGCTTTTTTGCTAAAAAATAATTTCTGTTTTAGGAGATACATACAATGCAACAGCAGGACTACAATAAAACACTTAACCTCCCCGTAACCGAGTTTCCAATGCGTGCGGGACTTCCAACCCGTGAACCCGAAGCACTTGCAAAATGGCAGGAAGAAGGGGTTTACGAGGAACTTTTAAAAATTAACGAAGGAAAGCCGGAATATATTCTTCACGACGGCCCTCCTTATGCTAACGGAATTATCCATATGGGAACTGCCCTCAACAAATCCCTTAAAGACTTTGTTGTTCGCTATAAGAATATGACGGGTTATAAAGCCCCCTTTGTACCTGGATATGATACCCACGGACTTCCTACCGAACTTAAAGCAAGAAAAGCGGCGGGAATGAAGTCAAGCGAACGCGTTTCGGCTCTTGAACTTCGTAAAATGTGTCGTGAGTTTGCTATCGGTTTTGCTGAAGACCAGCGTAAACAGTTCGAGCGTTTAGGTGTTCTGGGCGAGTGGGATAACCCCTATTTAACCCTTAAAAACGAATATGTTGCAAAGCAGATTGAAGTTTTCGGTAAAATGGCAGAAAAGGGCTATATCTACAAAGGACTTAAGCCTGTTTATTGGTGTTCCGACTGTCAGACCGCTCTGGCCGAGGCAGAGATTGAATACGCCGAAGACCCTTGCTATTCTATCTATGTTAAGTTCCCCGTAAAAGAGGATAAAGGCGTCCTTTCGGCAATGAATGTCGACCCCGCTAAAACCTACTTTGTAATTTGGACTACAACTACCTGGACCTTACCCGCAAACCTTGCAATCTGCGTTGGTCCTGAATATGAGTACTCGGTAATTCGTTTTGCCGATGAGTATTATATTATGGCAACCGAACTTGCCGAGTCGGCTATGACCGCTGCAGAGAAAACCGACTATGAAATTGTCGGTAAAGTCAAGGGTGCTGAACTTGAATATATGGTTGCCCGTCATCCTTTCATTGAGCGTGACTCTCTCATAATTGTTGGCGACCACGTAACCCTTGAAAGTGGTACAGGTTGTGTTCATACCGCTCCGGGTCACGGTGTTGACGACTTTGAAGTCTGCCGTAAGTATAAGGAACTTTCAATGGTAGTTCCCGTTGATAACAAGGGAATTTTAACCGAAGAGGCAGGAATGTTTGCAGGTCTTTCTACCGACGAGGCTAACAAGAAAATTGCTGTTTGGCTTGACGAAAATAATTATCTTTTCGCTCTTAAAAAGATAATTCACCAATATCCTCACTGTTGGAGATGCAAAAATCCAATTCTCTTCCGTGCAACTGAACAGTGGTTCTGCTCAATCTCCGACTTTGCCGATAAAGCAATTGCTGAAATCGAAAAGGTTAAGTGGGTGCCCGAATGGGGAGAGGGAAGAATTACCGGAATGGTAAAAGACCGTAGTGACTGGTGTATTTCCCGTCAGCGTACCTGGGGTGTTCCTATTCCTATGTTCTACTGCGAAGACTGTGGTAAAGAATATATTACCCCTGACTCAATTTCTAAAATCGCCGACATCTTCCGTAAAGACGGAGCAGATGCTTGGTATGCCCTTGAGCCTAAAGATTTAATGCCCGAAGGTGCCGTTTGCTCTTGCTCATGCACTAACTTCAAAAAAGAAACCGATATTATGGACGTTTGGTTCGATTCCGGTTCTTCTCATGCAGCAGTTTTAGATGAGAGAGATTATTTAGCTTTCCCTGCTGATTTATATTTAGAGGGTGCTGACCAATATCGTGGTTGGTTCCAGTCTTCACTTCTTACTTCTGTTGCAACTAAGGGTGTTGCACCTTATAAAACCGTTGTTACTCACGGTTGGGTTGTTGATGGTGAAGGTAAGAAGATGTCTAAGTCTTTAGGCAACACCATTATTCCTGATGATGTTGTTCAAAAATATGGCGCAGATATTCTTCGCCTTTGGGTTGCTTCTTCAGATTACCATGCAGATATTCGTGTATCTCAGGAAATCTTAAAGCAAATGTCTGAAGTTTATCGTAAAATCCGTAATACAGCACGTTTTATTTTAGGTTGTATTCCTGATTTTGATCCCGATAAAGATTGCGTTAGCGATGATATGTTAGAAGAAGTTGACCGCTATGCATTGATGCGTCTTAACGATGTTGTTAAAG
>JAZSLH010000123.1:0-2671 GCA_045535275.1 Acutalibacteraceae bacterium | reverse complement strand
GTTTACCTTCGCAAGCAGGTACAGTGGTTTGGGCAGGATTTTCGAATGGCGGGCGGTTTAAATAAATATGACTGGAAAAATACGGTTTTTCGGGTTGGAAATAAATGGGATATAGACGATTTGGGGCGTGCCTGCGGATTGAAAGACACGCATTTTGTGCGCTATGGCGAGAAGAGAACTAAACCGCTTGCAGAACACAAAAGGGTAAAAAACAAAAGAACTGGATGGCGCAGTAACCGTGCATTTTATGATTATGCCCTGCAGGGGTGTTTAGATAAGACCAAAGAAGGAAACCGATACACTTCCATGTGTGCCTTATCGGTAATAGCCTGGAAGTGTGGCGTGGCAGCGGAAGAACTGGAACGGGATTTGCTCGCCATTCTCCCTGACTATAATAACGGTGCGGTCAGGCTGATTAAGGAAAAAGAGATATATTCGGCAATGAAGATGTATAACCCGAAGGCAATGCTGACACAAAGAGAAAGCCTTGAAAACTGGCAGGGGTGGGAGTACAAGCCAATTAAAAGAAACGGGCAGAAGAGAGCGGACCATTTGGAAGAAGCAAGGGCTATTAGGGATATACGTATGAAAAGGCAGGGAAAAAAATGGACTGACGGAAACGGCAGACCGAAAGGAACGGATAAACGGTCGATAGTGGCTGATTGGCGAAAGAAACACCCTGCAGGAAGGAAGGCGGATTGTGTCCGTGATACGGGTTTAAGTGTGAACACCGTGCGCAAATGGTGGGTTGACAAGTAAAAACAACGGTTTTATGCTATTTTAAACGGGGTTTATAAACGTTTAGTAACGGTTTAAAATCAGGGTGTAAAATGCAAAAAGGACTAAATAAGTCTATTGATACATTACGCCCCTTATAAATATATAGGGGTGCAGGAAGGGGCAGAAATGAGCGATTTAATCAGCGTAAAAGACTACGCCAAGAGCCATGGCGTTACCATACAAGCGGTTTACCAGCAGATGAAACGGAAGAATAACAAAGAATTCATTGACCAGCATACGCAGAAAATAGACGGCGTGAAGTATTTGGATTCCGAAGCGGTTGCATTTCTGGAAGCGAAGAAAGAGAATACGCCCGTCGTGGTGGTTCAGCAGGATAAGGACGAAGAAATCGAACGCCTGAAGGAAGAAAACCGCTTGTTAATGTCAAAGATAGCAGGGTTACAAGATGCGCTCCTTCAGGAAAAGGGAAAGGTGGAACAGTTAAAAGACGAGAAAATCATACTTTTGGAAAAAGCCGAGAAAAAACGGAAGTGGTGGTTTTTTGGCTAGGTTCTGCAGGAATTGAGACCGGTAAGGTCTCTTTTTTGTTATCCGGAACTCCGGCGCCGGTATACCGGTATTTCAAAAAAGCGTTTAAAGGCTTAAATTTCCCTTTATCTGTCAAAAGCAGGGGTTTTTCTGCAGAAACGGATTGAAAGCCTAAAAAAGCCCTTAAATCGATTTTTAAGGGGTAAATAACACCAAAGTCACAAAAACGGCTCTGAAATCAATGGGTATACCCACGATTTCCGTCCGATGAGAGTCGAAGTCTCGTCCGATCGGACGGAAAGAGAGTGTTTTTTGCGTAGTAATAAAAGGCCGCTGCCACGCACAGCAGGTCAAGGGCGAACAGAGTTCGTTTACCTGCCCTTTACCTGCTGGTAAGTGGTGGCGTATCCTTCCCAAAAGCAAAAACAGTCAATTTGTAACACTTGAAAAAGCCTTGTTTTAAAGGGTTTAAACGGTATTTTTAAAAAAGTGTAACACTCTTTTGGTTTTAAAAGGTCGAGTGTTACACTCAAGAAACTACGGTTTTTCTAGGCTTTGCCTAGAATTTGTGGCTCGGCGTGTAACGCCCTATTCCTGCCTTATGACACATAAGGGGAATTTGACAGATAAAAAAAGGGGGTGTAAAATGGTAAAAACTATCAAAAAAATATATTGATACATTACGCCCCTTATAAATATATAGGGGGTGCAGGAAGGGGTAGAAATGCGACGAGACCAACGCCTTCAGGACGAGCCCTTGGAGTTCATTCTGGAACAGTACAACGAGAAGAATATGGTGCTTTCCGAGTTCGGTGAAGAAGTGAGTGCGTATACCTTGTATGAAGACATATTCGGTGACACTTCCCAAACCGTTCCCGTGGTTATCATCGATGACGAGAACAAGCACATTGTTCCGATGAGCATCGATGACGCTATGGAATACAGTGAAGACCGCAACGATGTGCTTTTGGGTGGTTGCACCTATTTCAACAACTGGATAAGCAAGAAATCGGCAAAAGACATATATTCGTTCATCATCGATATGGACAATGTTTACAGTGGGACGCTCCTGCAGGCGTTTCGTCGGAATTGGAATACGGCAAGCGGTATTGAATTGCCTATGCCGACTTACATCGTGAACAGTGGCACGGGGTTACATTTGTATTTTGTCCTTACAGAGCCGATTCCGAATTATAAAACCGCAACGGAAAGTCTTGATAAACTTTACAGAGCCTTGGCGGTTCAGCAGACCACTCAAAGAGTTTACCTTCGCAAGCAGGTACAGTGGTTTGGGCAGGATTTTCGAATGGCGGGCGGTTTAAATAAATATGACTGGAAAAATACGGTTTTTCGGGTTGGAAATAAATGGGATATAGACGATTTGGGGCGTGCCTGCGGATTG
>JAZSLH010000018.1:0-2701 GCA_045535275.1 Acutalibacteraceae bacterium | reverse complement strand
TACCGTTTTCTGAGAAAGTCTTGCGGCGCAGAGTGCGGCTTCTATTCCCGCATGACCCGCGCCGATAACGGCAACATCATATTCACCAGCAAAATAGTTCAACTTTTCTTTCCTTTCCTTATTTTCCTACACAGAAACGGCGGAAGACTTCGTCTGCTACTTCATTTGTTACCCTTTTTCCGTCAAAGGTATAAAGCAGCGAAAGAGCCTCGTCAACACAGACGCTCACCGCGTCAATAGTAAAGCCCGAATTTAAAAGCCCCTCTGCCTCACTGATTGCGTTATAGGCTTTTTGAGCCAAATCCCGTTGGCGCTCGTTTAAAAGCGTTGCGGCGGCGGGGTCAAAATTGCCGGTTTTGGTTATTTTCTTTACCGCTTTTATAAGTTCTTCTTCCCCGTTTGAGTTCTTTGCCGAAACGGTTACACAAACAAAACCTTCAAAAGCGTCTTCCGACAACACCTGTTCTTTGTCGGCCTTATTAAGCACAACAACGGTGTTTTCGGGGTTTAAAAGAGAGATAATTTCTTTATCGTCGCTGTCAAGCGGATTTGACACATCGAAAACGGCAAGAACAAGTTGAGAAAAGGACATTCTCTCTTTCGCAAGTTCAACGCCGACCTTTTCAACCGTATCGTTTGTAAGTCGGATTCCCGCCGTGTCGGCAAGGATAAGATTAAGTCCGCCGAAATGCACGGTGTTTTCAATTACATCTCTTGTGGTTCCCGCAATATCGGTGACAATTGAACGTTTTTCCTTTGAAATCATATTCATAAGGGTAGATTTTCCGACATTGGGCTTTCCGACAATTGCGGTATTAAGCCCGTTTCGGATAATTTTACCCGTGTTAAAGGTGCTAATCAGTTTATAAAGCCCGTCTTTTGCGCCTTTAAGCAAACGGCGGAAATTATCAGGCTCTAAATCAGGCAGGTCTTCGTCGGGGTAGTCGCTATATGCGGCAAAGTCGGCCGAAAGTTCTAAAAGCAAGGCTTCGGCTTTTTCAATTTCACGGCTTATACTTCCCTGTTTTGCCGCCATTTGCATTTTAAGTTCTTCTCGGCTTTTTGCCGAGATAAGACCCATTACACTTTCGGCTTTAATAAGGTCAAGTTTTCCGTTTAGAAAGGCTCTTTTTGTAAACTCGCCGGGAGCGGCAAGAAAAGCGCCCGCCTTTAAAACGGCACGAAGAACCTCCTCGGTAACATAGCGGCCGCCGTGACAGGAAAGTTCGCAGACCGTTTCTCCCGTATAACTTTTCGGGGCAAGAAAGACGGTAGCAACCGCTTCGTCGATAACCTCGTCCCCGTTACAGACATAGCCAAAAAGGGCGGTATAACCTTTAAGGCTTGAAAGTTTTTTACCCGAAACGCTTTTAAAAACCGAGTCGGCTATTTTAATTGAATCTTCGCCCGAAATGCGAACAACACCTATTCCGCCTTCGCCAAGCGGAGTAGAAATTGCGGCGATTGTCTTTTCTGCCATAAAGCCACCCCTTTTTATAACTTCGTTTCAAAAATATTACCACATTTTTTAAAAAATTGCAACGGGGGTGTTGACCAAAAAGATTTAACTATTTATAATAAAGGTAGCAGTAAAACTTTTGAGGTGAAACAATGAAAAAATATCCGCTTCTTTTAAAACCCGTTATTAAAGATTATCTTTGGGGCGGCCGCCGCCTTATTGACGAATTCGGATTTGAAACCGAGGGGCAAATTGCCGCAGAGGGTTGGATGCTCTCCTGCCACAAGGACGGCACAAACACCGTTTTAAACGGCGAACTTAAAGGAAAGTCCTTTAAAGAGGCTCTTGAGGTTTTTGGGTTTAAGGGAGAGCGTTTTCCTATTCTTATTAAACTTATTGACGCTTTGGACCGCCTTTCGGTTCAGGTTCATCCCGAAGATGAATTTGCCTTTAAGACCGAGGGCGAACCCGGAAAAACAGAAATGTGGTATATTGTTGACTGCGACGAGGGGGCTGAACTGATTTATGGCTTTAAGAACCAAATCAGCGCCGAAGAATTCAAAGAGAGAATTCTCGACAACACCCTTTCTGAAGTTATGAACAGCGTTAAGGTAAATAAGGGCGACGTCTTCTTTATTAAGGCGGGAACCCTTCACGCTATCGGCAAGGGAATTTTAATTGCCGAAATTCAGCAGAATTCAAACACTACCTACCGTGTTTCCGATTACGGCCGTCTTGGTGCCGACGGAAAGCCCCGTGAACTTCATATCGACAAGGCTCTTGCCGTTACAAAAACCGAAAAACCGACCATTCCTTTTGGAAATGTCGGCGAAATTAGTGAGCATAGTTTCGGGTCGGTCAGAAACCTTGCCGAGTGCGAGTATTTTAAGACAAAACTTATTGACCTTGACGGCGGTTTTGGTATAAACTCCCCCGTTTTTGTTTCGCTTTTGGTGCTCGAGGGCGAAATCAACATTAAATATGAAGACGGACTGATTTGCGCTAAAAAGGGCGACAGTATCTACATTCCCGAAAACTGCACCGTAATGGTCAGCGGAAAGGGAAAAGCAATTTACTCGACAATATAAAAAGAAAATGCGTTCCGATGGAACGCATTTTTATTTTTATTTTTTTATTCCCGCCACTTGGTACATTTGGTCATTGGAAATGACAAGATAGGGTTCAAGGTAGGGGGTAAAAAGTTCTTTCAGTCGGGTTTCCGACATAAGCCCTACCGAAACC
>JAZSLH010000084.1:0-24898 GCA_045535275.1 Acutalibacteraceae bacterium | reverse complement strand
GGCTTAAAAAGGCAAGAGCCGAACCTTTTTCGTTTACGATTGCCGCCGCTCCGCCGTGTCTTAAACGGTGGAAAACATCGGGGGCAAAATCGTCAAAAGAGGGAAGGAGTATATCCCCGTCTTCTCCTGCTTTTAGTCCCTTATAAAGAGCCGAAAGGGAAACCTGCTCGGCATTTTTTCGTTTAGGCTCTGCCTTTAAAAACAAGACCGAAAACTCCTTTTTCGGTTTAAGGTCAAGTTCTAAAGCAACCTCTTTGTCGCAGAAAATTTCGCTAAAGCCTATTAGATTTATAAACTCTTTAATCTCGCCTAAATTTTTCTTGTCCGAATAAATATATATCCGTCCGCCAAAACGGGCTAAAACCGAGCAAATCTCGTTTTCCTCGGTCTGAACCCAAATTTCAGGGGCTAAAACCGTGCCGCCAAAAGCGACATTCAGACTGTGAATATGGGCAAGAGCAATATCCCTTTTGTAGAAATTTAATTTCTCTGAAAGAGTAATCATAAAACTTCGCCCAAGCCGAGTTTTTTAAGCAGTTCTCTGCAGAGTAAAAGCATATTATCAAGGTCATTAAGGTCGGCAACACAACAGGGGGAGTGTATATATCTGCAGGGAAGAGAAACCGCAATCGTAGCCACACCCGATTTAGAAAGACTTATAGCGTGACTGTTATTTCCTCCCGCAACAAAGTTTTTGGTTTGGTGTAAAACCTTGCTTGTCCTTGCGGCGTCAAACAGTTTTCGGTTATACAAAGTGCCGTTGTCCATAAAAGAAACGGCAGGACCGCTGCCCAAAAGGCAAACTCGGTTTTCTTCGTCGGTGCCGTGTATATCTGCCGCAGTAGTTGCTTCAAGGATAATAGCAAAGTCGGGTTGAACTTCAAAAGCGGCGGTCTCGGCCCCTCTGCAACCAATCTCTTCCTGCACGGTAAAGGTCGCATAAAAGTCAAATTCAGCCTCTTCTTTTAAAAGGGTTATAAGACAGGCAACCCCCGCTCTGTCGTCAATGGCTCTGGCTTTTATTTTGTCTTGGCCTAAAAGGGTTACCTTGCTGTCAAACACCGCAACATCACCCGGTTTAATAACTTCTTCGGCTTGTTCTTTTGAAGTTGCACCGATATCAATATAAAGTGCTTCTTCGCCTGGGAATTTTTTTCTCTCGTCGGCGTTTGAAAGATGAACGGGTTTCATTCCGACAACGCCCTTTACGCCGTTCTCGAAGGTTACCCCTCTGCAAAGCATTACCCCAACCTCAATTCCGCCAACCGTCTGAAATTTAACAAAACCGTCTGCGGTAACTAAGGTTGCTATAATTCCAACCTCGTCCATATGAGCGTCGAGCATAATCTTTTTAAGGGGGGTCTTTTTGCCCTTTTTAAAACAGATAATATTTCCGTTTATATCTGTTTTTGCCTCGCAGTAAGGGGAAACCTCGTTTAAGATAAATTCTCTTAATTTGTCCTCTCTTCCCGAAACGGCAGGAATTTGACAAAGGGTTTTTAGAAGTTTTATCATAACGCACCCCCTGAAATTATATAGTTTTCAAGAATATCGCAAACCGAGTCTAAATCCGAAAGGTCAACAACTTCCGCACAGGTGTGCATATTGCGAAGCGGAATAGAAACAAGTCCGCAACCGATTCCCGTTTTCGAGACAGAAATAACATCTGCGTCGGTACCCGTAGTACCGCCCATTACCTCAAACTGATGAGATATGCCTTTTTCCTTTGCAATAAGGCAGAGTTTGTCAGAGATTTTGCGGTTTAAAATAGGAGAAATACCAATCATAGCACCGCCGCCGAGTTTACCGCATTTTGAAGACGGAACATCTGGAGCGTCGCCGAAACTGACATCAAGACAGACAGCCTCGTCGCAGTCAATCTCAAAGGCGGCACAACGAGCCCCCCTTGTACCGAGTTCTTCCTGCTCTGAAAGGCAGAAAACAACATTAACGGGGAGTTCTTTGTCACATAGCCTTGAAGCCACCTCAATAAGACAGGCAACGGCAACTCGGTCGTCTAACGATTTTGAAGAAATTCTGTTTTTATTAAGGAGTGTAAACTCGCTGTCAAAGGTTGCAAAATCGCCTGGGGACACAATATCTTTAGCCTTTTCTCCAAGTCCCGTATCCGCAAAGGTCTCGTCAATTGAGCAAACCCCGTTATCCTTGTTAAGATGCGGTGGGGTAGAAACAAAAACCGCAGGGGTTTTTGTCTTTGCGTGAATAACAATAGGCAAGGCGGGAAGAATTCTACCGTCGTTGCCGCCAACATTCTTAAGTTTAACAAACCCGTCGTCAAAAACATAGGTCACAATAAAACCTACCTCATCAATATGGGCTTCTAACATAATAGTTTTTTCTTTGCTTTGGTTTATTTCTCCAATAAGGCCTATACTGCCAAAATCTCTGACAGCACAGTATTTGCCAAGTTCCTCTTTTGCAACCGCTTTAGCATCGTCTAAATGACCGATACCAACAGCCTCACTCAGTCTTTTAATAAGTTCTGTGTTCATTAAAGTTTCATAACCTTTTCTTTAAAGAATTTGCCCCTTGCGGCAAAGTTGGGGAAAGCGTCAAAGGACGCACAGGCAGGGGATAAAGCAACAATATCTCCGCTTTTAGCCGATTTATGTGCCTTTTCAATCGACTCGCCAAGATTTTCGGTACGAATTATTTCGGGACAGCCCTTTTTGTAATCGGGGTCGGCTTTAACCGCCTTTTCAATAGCGTCGGCGGTCGGACCGCAAAGATAAAGGGTTTTAACCTTGTTTACTACATAAGGAGTCATAGGCTCAAAAGGAATGTGCTTGTCGTAACCGCCCGCCAAAAGAATAATTTTCTGGTCAAAGGCTTTAAGACAGGCGATAGTTCTTGTTGGGCTTGAAGCAATTGAGTCGTTATAGTATTTTACGCCGTCTTTCTCTCGAACAAACTCAATTCGGTGTTCAACCCCTCTAAACTCTTTTGCAACCTTTCTGATGTTTTCAGCACTGACATAGCCCCAAACGGCTGCAATAGCCGTAAGGTAATTTTCAATATTGTGGTCGCCGAGAATAGTAATATCTTTTTTCGACATAATCGGAGCGTCAATTCCTCGGTAGGACATATGAAGGGTACCGCTTTGGTCAAGCCAGGCTCCGTTTTTAACCCTTCTCTCCATCGAAAAACCTAACGACTGACCGCGTACATAATCTCTGAAACTGTTTGTAATATCGTTATCATAGTTTAAAACAGTACGGGAAAAAGCGTTTTGGTGAAGAATAATATTCTTTTTCGCTTCAACATATTCGTCCATATCCTTGTGAATGTCAAGGTGGTTGGGAGCAACATTTGTAACTACCGCAACATCGGGACTCTTTCTCATAGAAATAAGTTGGAAAGAAGAAAGTTCAACAACAACAAAATCTTCGGGTTTAATCTTGTCAATTTCGGGAAGAAGCGGATTTCCTATGTTTCCGCCAACGTGAACCGTTTTGCCCTGTGCCTTTAACATTTCGGCAATAAGGGTGGTGGTTGTCGTTTTTCCGTCAGAACCCGTAACGGCAAATATCGTTGCGGGGCAAAGGTCGAAGAAAACCTCCATTTCGCTGGTTACCGCAATTCCTTTTTTACGTGCGGCGGTAAGTTCGGGAAGATGAAAACTCATTCCGGGCGTTCGGAAAATAATATCAACCTCAAGGTCGCTGAGATAGTTTTCTCCCAAACGGAGTTCTGCACCTGCGGCTTCAATTCGGTCGGCGAGTTCGCCAATCTGCTCTCTGCTTCTGCGGTCACAGGCGTAAACACGAGCACCCTTGTTTAAAAAATTTATTATAAGAGGTGTATTGCTGATACCTATTCCAAGCATCGCAACCTTCTTTGAAGAAATGTTTTCCCAGAAGTGTCTAATATCCAAACTACTTCCTCCTCATAATATATATTTATTTTATTATACTTATAAACAATAAAAATATCAATAATGTTTGAAAAAAACATTAGAAATTATTAAAATTTTATGTTAAAATATTTATATCAGCAAAGTCTTAATCGGGAGAAGTTTATGGAAATCGGCAAAACAGTTGTATATTCGGGACAGGTTTATAAAATAACCGAAATCAAAGAGCAAAATATAGGAAAAATCACAAGGGATTACTATGTGCTCTCTTCGGTTTTTGATGCGAAAAATACCGTTTATGTCCCTGTTGATAATGAAACGCTTAAAGCAAAAATGAAAAATCTATTGACAAAGACGCAGATAAAAGAACTTTTACGCTCGGCTCAAACATTAGAAAGCGTCTGGACTGACGATGATAAGGAAAGAACGCAAAGTTTTAAAAAGATTATCGAACAAGGTCAGCACAGCGAGATAATAAAAATCATAAAGACACTTACAGAGCATAAAAAAATCTGTCAGAGAGATGGAAAGAAACTCCATTCTGCCGATGAAGCGGTTTTAGTAAAGGCGGAAAAAATGCTTTGTGAAGAAATTTCGCTCGTTCTCGAAATGAAAAAGGAAGACGTTCTCCCTTATATCATTAAAGAAATTGAACAAAAAAATTAAAAATGTACCGAACGAAAGTTCGGTACATTTTTTTTAGTTGCACTTAAAACAGGTGCTGTCGGCTGCGTCCTTTATTCGACCCACCGAAGTGTTGTCACAATTACGGCAGCGAAGTTCGCATACAGGATTTTCCTTGCACTCAAATCGGTAATCTCTACCCATTTTGTTGATGTGTGTGCAGATTACATTGTGCGAGGGAACAATATCTTCACAGGGTGCAATTATCTTTTGGAATTTAAAGAAATCGGCACTGTCTTTCAGGTTTTCAACCCTCTCATAATCTTCTCTTAGCCCCGTAAACTGAACGGTGTTTTTAAGAACGTCACGAACATAGTTAATATTTTCGTGCAAACAAAGGGGAGCGGGGAAGTTGCCGTCAGGAATAACCTGTTGCCACTCCTTGTTTTCATACTTTTTAAGCAGTTCTGCCGCCTTGTGAAGATGAGAGATTTCCTCTTCTAAACACTCTTCCCAAATGCATTTAACATATTTGTCGGTTTCGGTCATATAGCAAGACCAATAGAGATAACATTCGGTATACTCGTGCCAAAGCAGCATTTCAAGCCAGGTAGCATTAGAGTCAACAAGTGCACCGTACTGGGTAACGTGCTCCTCTTCAACAAGGGCAATTTCCTGATAAAGTCTGCGCAGAGCGTCGTTTGTGGCAAGGTTTGTGATGTTCATATAATAGTTCATCGTCTGCTGTTCCGCCGCCGTAATAATCATTGTTGCAAGAACGGTTTCCTTGCACGACGTTTTGGAATTTATGTTCCGTTTTACATTATCAAGCGGACACCTATGGTGAGCAATCGTCGGTCTTCCCGGCATAACCTCGGTATATTTTCCAACAAGGCGTTCTGCTCTGAGCCCCTGCTCCATTTCAAGTTGATTTGCGTACCTGTAAAGGTGATCAAAATCTTCAAGAAGTGCAAAATCAAGAGCCTTTTTAACATAGCAGTCCGGCTCTCTTTTAGCGAGTTCTGCCGTAAGGTCAACGGCAAGTTGTTCGTAACTTATTGTGTGTTCAAGCGGAGACTCGTTACAGGGCTTTAGAAGAGAGATTTTAAGTTGTTGCTGTTTTTCAACCTCTCTTGTCATAGCGAGTTCTCTTCTTAGGTCACAGTTTGAAATATGACGCTGAAACTGATGTGAAAACCAGTTTGCCTCAAATTCGGTTCCGTTCATAAGAATAATTCGGCACTTGGTATAGGGGTCAACCGTGTTTTTATCGTAACTTTTCGGATACATTTCCTTAAAACTTTTAAACCCTTCATAAATCGGCTTCGGTTTTTGTGTAAATGGATTCATAAACAATTCCTCCTTTAAATCGTGCAATTCTATTGTATGCGGAAGATTAGTTGTTTATGAAGGTATAACTGAGTGATAAGAGAAAATCATAAAATAAAAGGCGGTGGTATAATGTTAAATGAATCGGTTTGGGAAAATGCCAAATTACCCTCTTTCGAAAGTCTTTCTTCAGACAAAAAAACCGATGTTCTTATAATCGGCGCAGGAATGGCGGGAATACTGACAGCATATTTTCTTGACTCAGCAGGGGTAGATTATATACTGGTTGAAAAGGATAGAATTTGTTCTCATACAACGGGGAACACAACGGCAAAAATAACCCTTCAGCACGGACTGATTTATAGCAAAATTCTAAAATCATCAGGAAAAGAAGAGGCACAAAAATATCTTTTAGCAAACAAAAAAGCCCTTGAAAATTACAGAGAACTCTGCAAAAACATTGATTGTGATTTTCTCGCACAGGATAGTTTCGTCTATTCGACTTTAAGCCGTAAAAAACTTGAGGACGAAATAAAAGCCCTTAAAACAATCGGTCAGTCTGCAGAGTTTTTGGAAGAACTTCCGTTACCCGTAAAAACGGTTGGTGCGGTTTGCATAAGGGACCAGGCACAGTTTCACCCGCTTAAGTTTATAAAGGAAATCTCCAAAAATTTAAACATTCTTGAAAACACCTTTGTAAAGGAACTAAGGGGCACAACGGCGATTTGTGAAAAGGGTAAAATAAAGGCGAAACGGGTTGTCGTTGCTACCCATTTCCCCTTTATAAACAAACACGGAATTTACTTTTTAAAACTCTATCAACACCGCAGTTATGAGGTTGCCCTTAAAACGAGCGAGAAAATAAGCGGAATGTATGTTGATGAGGATAAAAAGGGACTATCTTTCAGAATGGCGGATGACCTGCTTCTTCTCGGCGGAGGCGGACACCGTACAGGTAAAAAAGGGGGAAGTTACAGCGAACTTTTCGCCTTTGCAAAAGAAAACTATCCAAAAGCCGAAATATTGAATAAATGGGCAGCACAGGACTGTATGAGCCTTGACTCAGTCCCTTATATCGGGCAGTATTCGGCGTCCACACCCAACCTTTATGTCATAACAGGCTTTAATAAATGGGGAATGACCTCGTCTATGGTAGACGCAGATATCCTTTGCTGTATGCTGACTGGGAAAACCCCCGAATATGCTTCGCCCTTTTCCCCCTCTAGAAGCATCTTAAAGCCTCAACTTGCCCTAAACGGACTTGAAACGGGGCTGAATATGCTTAATCCAACAACCAAACGCTGTTCTCATCTTGGCTGTGCACTTAAGTGGAACAAAGCCGAACATTCCTGGGACTGTGCTTGTCACGGCTCCCGCTTTTCAGAAAATGGCAGGTGTCTTGATAACCCTGCGAATTGCGACCTTAACTAAAACTCTGTTGACTTTTTTGTAGCCTATTTGTTATCATATAAAAAAACAATAGGTGAATGTATGAATATAATTGAGATTAACGATTTTAAAGCCGAAGAGTTGGATATATATGCAAGGCTCACCGAAGCACAACTGCTTAATCATCATATGCAAAAAGAAGGCCTTTTTATTGCCGAAAGTCCAAAGGTTATAATGAGAGCCCTTGAGGACGGCTATGAGCCCGTTTCTTTCCTTGCCGAAAAGGCAAATATGACCGGAGAAACCCTTGAAGTAATTAAAAAATGCGGTGATATACCCGTTTATACTGCAGAGTTTGATGTGCTTACAAATCTTACGGGTTATATGCTAACACGAGGAATGCTTTGTGCAATGAAGAGAAAACCTCTGATAGACCTTCAAAAATTACTTGCTGAGTGTGAAAGGGTAGTAGTCCTTGAAGATGTTATGAATCCAACAAACCTCGGTGCAATTTTCCGTTCTGCCGCCGCTTTAGGTATGGAGGCGGTACTTCTGACCTCCGGTTGCAGTAATCCGCTTTACAGACGCTCCTCCAGGGTTAGCATGGGAACGGTTTTTCAGGTTCCCTGGACCCATCTTGAAGACGATTGGCAAACAAAACTTAAAGATGCAGGTTTTAAAACAGCGGCAATGGCACTAACCGATGAATCGGTACCCATTGACCACCCCGACCTTATAAAAGAGAAAAAACTCGCAATCGTCCTTGGAACCGAGGGGGACGGACTAAAACCAACAACCATAGCAAATTGCGACTACACCGTAAAAATTCCAATGTCAAACGGGGTAGATTCACTTAACGTTGCCGCTGCGGGTGCAGTAGCCTTCTGGCAACTTTCGAAAAAATAAAAAAAGAGAGCCAACGGCTCTCTTTTTTATCGTTCTTTTTTAATAAAAATTGTGTCTTTGGGATATGTTTCAAAAACTTTGTAAGGCATATCCTCCATTTTGTTGTCAACAACCATAATTTCTTCGTCTAATGAAGGCTCTTCGACAGATACTCGTCTGTGGGTTGTTCTATAGCGTTTTTCCATACTGCTGTAACGACGCCTTTTCTTCCTCCATTTTTTTATTTTCAACAGAATAAGGCAAACAAAAGAGAGCGCCAGCGAAATCCATCCAAAAATGGTAAGCACAGTGCCAAGCCTGTCAACGATTGAATACCCAAAAAAGAAAAAAACAAAAGAAATGAAAAAACAAACTGAACCAACAGCATTAAGATTATATCTACGTAGCATTGCCTTTTATTACTCCAAACAAATGAAATATAAACACTTACCGCATAATTATATCACGGTAGAAATTAAAATTCAAGGCTAAAAATTTAGCCATCTTTAAGGTCCTTGACTGATGAAAAACTAATCTGCGGACCCTCAATATATTTTACAATTTCGTCGGTGTCTTCCGATACAAGAAAAAGTTTACGGCAGTTATCTTTAATAAAGCCTTTGTCAATAGCCCCGTCAACCGCCTTTTGCATATCATCATAAAAACCCATAACATTATACACGGCGATAGGCTTTGTGTGACGGCAAAGTTGCTTTAATGTCAGAATTTCAAAATATTCTTCATAGGTACCAATACCTCCCGGCGTAACAATAAAAGCGTCGGCGGCGTCCTCCATAATCTGCTTTCTTTCTCTCATTGTGTCGGGAGTAAAAACCTGGTCGCAAAAATCGCAAAGTTCTTCTATTTCAGAGTCGAAAAAGAATTTAGGAATAACCCCGATAATATGTCCTTTACCTTTTTTAAAACCTCTTGCGGCGGCCCCCATAAGACCGCCTGCGCCTCCGCCGAAAACAAGAGAATGGCCTCTCTGTGCAAGATTACAGCAAAAATCTTCAACCCTTTTAATATATTCAGGGTCAATGGCTGACGAAGCCGCTCCGTATACGCAAATTCTCATATAATGCACCTCCGATGCAATCTTTATTATATGACTTATAAGGTGTTAATATAACACTGTTTTAATGATTATCAAGAAGAGCCTTGTAGAATTCCGAATAGTCGGTTCGGTTATCGTTTGTAAATTCAATAGCCTCTCTCGGATGTCGGTTTAAAAGTCCTGTGAACATATACTGTAGGTCATATCCCCAGTGAACCCCTTGTTCTCGGAGCAAAGGCATATGTTTTTCAATAAATTTAAGAAGATGATAGATATTGTATTTTGGATTTTTAAGAAAACCAACAAGCAGTTCGATTGAGCAGTTTCCTGCCCCTCTGCCAATGCCCTGCATAGTAGCGTCCATAAAGGACAAACCGTATGACATGGTTTCAATAGTATTTGCAAACGCAAGATTCTGATTGTTGTGAGCGTGAAAACCGATTTGTTTTCCCGTTCCTTCTACCGCCGCAATGTATTTTTTAGCAAGTTCCGAAGCGTTTTCGGGGTAGAGTGAGCCATAACTGTCAACAAGATAAATTACGTCAACGCTTGACTTTGCCAACATTTCGAGCGCCTGCATAAGTTGGTCGTTGTTTGCCTGGGATACCGCCATTATGTTACAGGCGGTTTCATATCCTAAAGAATGAAAATGTTCAACCATTTCAATTCCCGCAGGAATCTGATGAATATAACAGGCAACCCGCACCATATCTATAACGCTTTCGCTTTTGGGAAGAAAATCTGTCTTATAGTCGCATCTGCCAACATCTGCCATAACCGAAATCTTCATATCCGAATGATTTTCGCCTACAATCGCACGAATGTCTTCTTCCTTGCAGAATTTCCACTTTCCGTATTTGGTTTCGTCAAACATTGATTTACTGGCTTTATAGCCGAATTCCATATAATCAATTCCCGATTTTACATTTGCTCTGTAAAGGTCGGAAACAAACTCGTCTGAAAAATCGAAATTATTGCAAAGTCCGCCGTCACGGATGGTTGCGTCAAGAACCTTAATGTCCTGTCTGACATCCATCAGGTTTCCTTTTCTTGGCATGGTCATATATAAAACTCCTTAGAATTTACACTTTTTAAAAATATAGGGGTATAAACCGAACAAGATAAATACAAAAGCGAGATACTTTAAAGCGTCCGAAACAAATATTAACTGAACATACTCTTTCGGGTCAATTAGGTCGATTGCACATTTAACAACAAGAGCAAGTAAAAGGCCCGTAATGACTCGAAGCGCCTTTTTCCACCATACAATATTATAGTCAATAGGTGCAAATTTTTCTTCAAATTTAACCGCTAAAACAATTCCCCAGAACATACCGTAAAACTTGTAAAGGTCGGCAAAGAGAGGGTCGTCGCTGAAGACAAATAAAACAACGAATGGGGTAAGGCAAAGAATTGTCATCAGAAAAAGACGCTGTTTGTTTTCGAAAAGGTCGTAAATAAAGTTGCCTACAAAAGCCCAGAAAACGCCAAGAGTAACCCCCACAAAAACATCAGTAGGGTAGTGCGCTCCAAGAAAAACTCTGGAAAAAGCAACAAGAAATATAACAAAACCAATTAAAACCCAAAACAAAGGCTTTTTAATGTGACTGGCCAGAACCGTGCCCCAGGTTGAAACATTTTGAGTGTGTCCGCTTGGAAAAGAATATCCCGTTGCGGTCTGCGGTCTGACGCAAGAAACCTTTCCGCTTTTCCACGGCCGTTCAATTCTGACGCAGTTTTTAATAATACTGTTAATGGAAAGGGAGGTGGCGGTAACGAAGAAAACTCTTTGAGCAAGACGCTTGTCAAAAGCGAACCAAAGAACTGCCAAAAGAATCATCATAGGTACATCTTCGCCAATAAAGGTAACAAACTCAAAAAAGGCATTCAGAAAATCGTTTCTGAAGCCCTCTAAAAATCTTAAAATGTCGGTTTCAAAAGCAAACATAATGCTTTCCTCACATTACTAATTATAAGCGGTACATTTTGCCGAAAAACCTCGAAAAAACATCTGTACAGTATTGTAACACTTTTTAAGGTAAAATACAATAAGAAAATAAAAACCACCTAGTGTTCTTAAAAGGTTGGTGGAGACGGAGAGGATCGAACTCTTGACCTCTTGAATGCCATTCAAGCGCTCTCCCAGCTGAGCTACGCCCCCGTAAGTTAAGAAACACTAAGTGATTTATTTGAAAAACAATTTCGGAAAAGATATCCTCTAAACCGATGTTGATAATATACCACATAAGAAGAAGAAAATCAAGAACAAAATTATTTTTTTGCTAATTTCTTCTTGACTTTAATAAAAATTGGTATATAATAATATCGTTGCATTGGGGCATCGCCAAGCGGTAAGGCAACGGACTCTGACTCCGTCATTCCTAGGTTCGAATCCTAGTGCCCCAGCCAAAAAAACAAAAGCCAACCGTCGCGGTTAGCTTTTGTTTTTTGTTTGTGGCGTTAATCGGAGGCGAATCGTTTTGCCAAAGGCAAAACGGTCGTCGAAGCAGTCCGAAACGCGCGTTAGCGTTTTGCGGTCATTATGTTGTATTATTTTTTCTGTAAATTTTTATAATAAGATACTGCAAGGGTGTCACAACGCTCGTTTTCTGGGTGCCCTGCGTGTCCTTTAACCCAACAAAACTCAACCTCGTGAACTTCGAGCAAGGGCAGCAGTTTCTCCCATAAATCAACATTAAGCGCGGGTTTCTTATCAGCCTTTTTCCAACCGTTTTTCTGCCAGGAATAAACCCATTTTTGAAGAACGGCATCACAAACATACTTTGAGTCGGTCGTGAGCCTTACTTTGCAAGGCTCTTTAAGTGCCGAAAGCGCCTCAATAACGGCGGTCAGTTCCATTCGGTTGTTTGTAGTGTCCTTTTCTCCGCCGAAAAGTTCCTTTTCTTTTCCGCCAAAGCGAAGCACCGCGCCCCATCCGCCCGGGCCGGGGTTTCCCGAACAGGCGCCGTCAGTAAAAATTTCAACAAACTTTTTCATAATCAGTACTTCCTGTAACTTCCGATAACTTTCCCCAGTATCGAAGGATTTTCGGGATAAATCGGGTCAAAGTCGGGATTTTCGGGCATAAATATTATCTGTTTATCCTTTATAACAAGGCGTTTAACGGTAGCCTCGTCGCCGTCCATACCAATTATAATATCCCCGTTTTTAGAAACGGCGTCTTTATCGGCAATAACAATATCTCCGTCCAATATGCCGACATCCTTCATACTGTACCCCACAACCTTAAGAGCAAAAAGCCCTTCGGCACTTGAGGTAGCGTAAGGGATATAGTCCTCAATTTCGTGAACCGCAAGAATCGGCTGACCTGCCGTAACTTTGCCGATAACGGGAATTTGTGCGGTAGAAGAAGCCCCCGCAATTCTTATTGAACGGGAATATCTGGGGTCACGCTCAATATACCCGTTTTCCTCTAAAACATTCAAAATTGCATGTACCGTAGAGGTAGATTTTATCCCCGTATCTTTACAGATTTCTCTGACAGAGGGGGGAACTCCGTTTGCAAGAGTTTTAACAAGAAAGTTATAAACCTTAAGTTGTTTTTCAGTAAGTTGGGGCCTTGACAAAGAGGACTCCTCCAATCGAACAAATATTCTTTTCATATAATAGCACAAATGTTCGCCTTTTGCAATCCCTTTTAACATAATAGTTTATTTTGCCTATTTATTTTTCTTCTTAAACACCGAAATAATCTGCCAAAGCCCCGCCCCTATTAGCAGACCGCCGAAAATTTTGGCAATAAACTCTGCTCCGATAACCGACGAAAGCCAGACTCCAAGCGCTGCCCCAACAAGCCCCGAAATTGAGAAAAAGAGCACTGTTTTCCACTTTATTTGTTTTTTAAAAGCGTAAATAATAACGCTCAGCAGAGCGATTGGAATGAAAAACAAAAGGTTTATACCTTGGGCGGTAAGTTGATTTGTATTTTTAAAAAGGGCAAGATAAATAAGTAAAACGGCTCCTCCGCCAAGCCCCATTGCCCCGATTATTCCCGAAAGGAAACCTGCTATAATTTCGGTCATCTTAAAATCAGCCTCACTCCCGCATAAATCATAAATCCTCCGAAAATTACGCCAAGCCATTTAGGAGATATTTTTTTAAGGATAACCGTGCCGAGCCCGGCTCCTAAAAGTCCTCCCGGCAGATAAATAAGGCAGTCAGCAAACTCGACCCGCCCGTTTACAAGGTAAAGAATTGCCGAAAAAACGGTTAAGGGCAAAATTACGGCAACAGCGTTTCTGTGGGCATCCTTTTGGTCAAGCCCCATCTTTTTAAGAGCGGGAACGGCAAGCATACCGCCCCCTGCGCCTAAAAGTCCGTTAACAAAACCAACAAAAAGCCCGAAAAATAGAGTAATAAGTTTTCTTTTCATAAAAATATTCTCTGCAAATGGAATATTTTTATACAAAATACAAAACTTACTTTGTTGAAATTAAATTATAATTATGTTAAAATGTAATTGAGTCCACTAAAGGAGTTTTAGCACCAATGTATAAAATTGTTTCTAAAAAAGAACTTAACTCGACCGTCACTATGATGGAAATCGAGGCGCCTTTTGTTGCGAAAAAGGCCGAGGCGGGTCAGTTTATAATACTTAGAGTAGATGAGGACGGCGAACGAACCCCCTTGACCATTGCTGGTTTCGACCGCAAGGCAGGAACGGTTAAAATAATTTTCCAGATTGTAGGCGCAACCACCAAACTCTTAAATGCCAAAAACGAGGGAGATTATATTACCGATTTTGCGGGTCCTTTAGGCAAAGCCACAGCAACCGAGGGCAGACGCAAAGTTGCGGTTGTCGGCGGAGGAGTCGGCTGTGCTATCGCTCTTCCAATTGCCGAAAAACTTCACGCTCAAGGGGCTGAAGTTTGTTCAATTATCGGTTTTAGAAATAAAGATTTAGTAATTCTCGAAGAAGAGTTTTCTTCTGTCTCCGACCGACTTATACTTATGACCGACGACGGCTCTAAGGGCAGAAAAGGTCTTGTAACCGAGCCTCTTGCCGAAGTACTTAAAACCGAGAATGATTTTGACGAGGTTATTGCAATAGGACCTCTTGTAATGATGAAATTTGTGGTGGCTACAACCCGTCCTTTCGGCGTTAAAACCACCGTTTCAATGAACCCGATTATGATTGACGGAACGGGAATGTGCGGCGGCTGCCGACTGACCGTTGGCGGAAAAATGAAATTCGCCTGTGTTGACGGTCCCGATTTTGACGGTTTCGAGGTCGACTTCGACGAGGCTATGCAAAGAGCGTCGATGTATTCCGATTTTGAACATCATCGCTATGAAGAAACCTGTAATCTTTTAAATAAGGAGGTAGCGGAGTAATGGCAGATATGAGTCCTAAAAAGAATCCAATGCCCGTTCAGCCTCCAGAAATTCGCTCGACTAACTTTAAGGAGGTTGCGCTCGGCTACAGTGAGCAAACCGCCCTTGCCGAAGCCGCAAGGTGTCTGGACTGTAAAAATATGCCCTGTGTAACGGGTTGCCCCGTTAATGTTCATATACCCGCCTTTATAAAAAGAATAAAGGAAGGGGACTTTGAGGGAGCCTATCAGGTTATTGCCAAATCCTCCTCTCTTCCTGCCGTTTGCGGACGAGTTTGTCCCCAGGAAAGTCAGTGCGAGGCAAAGTGCGTCAGAGGAATCAAGGGTGAACCCGTTGGTATTGGTAGACTTGAGCGTTTTGTTGCCGACTGGCACAATAGCCATATGGAAGAAAATTTAGAAAAGGCAGAACCTAACGGCCATAAGGTTGCGGTTGTAGGTTCGGGTCCGGCGGGGCTTACCTGTGCCGGAGACCTTGCTAAAAAGGGTTATAGCGTAACCGTTTTTGAGGCGCTTCATCTTGCGGGCGGTGTTCTTGTTTACGGAATACCCGAATTCCGTCTTCCTAAAGAGATTGTTAAAAAAGAGGTTGACGCCCTTAAAAAACTCGGCGTTACGATTGAAACTAATATAATAATCGGTAAAACAATAACGGTTGATGAACTCTTTAGTTTAGGCTATGAAGCGGTCTTTATCGGTTCGGGAGCAGGGCTTCCTCGGTTTATGGGAATTGAGGGCGAAAGCCTTAAAGGAGTTTACTCGGCAAACGAGTTTTTAACCCGAAATAATCTTATGAAGGCTTATGAAAAGACTTCCGAAACCCCTATTATGCACGCCAAAAAGGTCGCTGTTGTCGGAGGCGGGAATGTGGCTATGGACGCCGCCAGAACGGCTCTTCGCCTTGGCGCCGAAAAGGTATATATCGTTTACCGCCGCTCTCTTGACGAACTCCCCGCAAGAAAAGAAGAGGTTGAACACGCTATGGAGGAGGGAATTGAGTTTAAACTGCTCACAAACCCGACCAGAATTTTAGGATATAATAATCCTGACGATAGGCGTGACATTAAAAACGGCTTTGTTAAGGGAATTGAGTGCGTTAAAATGGAACTCGGCGAACCCGACGCTTCGGGCAGAAGAAGCCCGATAGAAATTAAAGACAGCGAGTTTGTGCTCGATGTCGAAAGTGTAATAATGGCAATCGGAACCTCCCCCAATCCTTTAATTAAGGACACTACCGAAGGCTTAGAGGTCAACCGCAGAGGCGGAATTGTAGTAAAGGAAGAAAGCGGACTTACCTCCAAAAAGGGCGTTTTTGCCGGCGGAGATGCCGTAACGGGAGCCGCCACCGTAATTCTCGCAATGGGTGCGGGAAAAACGGCAGCCAAAGCAATAGACGAATATATTATGAAATAAAAAAACAGATGGGCGTTGCCCATCTGTTTTTTTGCTGTTTAGAAAATTAAAAAGTTGAAAATCAGCGCAACCGCAAGTCCTAAAAGCATACCTGCTATAACCTGCGCATTTGTGTGTCCTACAAATTCCTTAAGTTTTACATCGTCAGGAATAGTGTTGCTTGACATTTTATTTATAAAGTCGGTTATCTGATTAAGGATTTTAGCCTGTTTTCCCGTTTCAAGCCTTACGCCTGTCGCATCGTGACAAACAATTATTGCAAGTATCGCACTAATCGCAAACTCTATAGAGGCAAGTCCACAGTTCATCGCACACATAGCCGCAACCGAAACAACCGTAGCCGAATGTCCGCTTGGCATACCGCCGTCCCCGAAAAGACGCCAAAAATCAAATTTACGGTGAACAATAGTGTGAATAATAAGTTTAAGAACCTGTGCGACAAGCCAGGAAGCAATACCCGTTATAAGAAACTTATTGCTGATAAGTTCAAAAAACCACTCCATAAAACCCCTCCGCCAGAGCCGACTTTGTGTTGAATTTAACTTATGATAACACAAATAATAAAAAAAGTAAAGATTCGCTAAATAATAGGAAATTTGCAAAAAAACGTCCTTTGCTGTCAAAAACGGTGAAAATTTGTACAAATTATACAAAATATGAAAATAATTATTGTTGCCAACTTTATAGTTTTCACAAAAATTGTCTTGCAAAAATTGAAAATATTTGGTAATATTATTATAAGAAGAAATATATATGCTGTTTTTATTATTTTGAGGTGAAAAATGTTCCATACAAGCAAAAGTATAGAAGAAAGACTTAACGCTTTTCATAATGAACTTTGTGCCGACACTTACGAAATTCTCGGCCCCCACAGAGTCGGCGAAAAGGTTATTTTCAGAGTTTGGGCGCCAAACGCTTCGGCTGTCAGCGTTGCAGGTGATTTTAACGGTTGGAATGTCTTTAGCAATCCAATGTTCAAGGTAACTTCGGGAATCTGGGAAGCACAGGTTGAGGGTGTCAATAATTTTGATGCCTATAAATACGCCGTTACCGATTTTTCGGGAAATACAGTCTTTAAGGCTGACCCCTATGCCCGTCACTGTCAGACCGCTCCCGAAACCGCTTCCCGTATTTATGACGGCGAAGACTACAAATGGGGCGACTCAAAGTGGCAAAAGAAACAGGCAAAAGAAAATATCTATTCTTCACCGATAAATATTTATGAGGTTCACTGTGAGTCCTGGCGTAAATACGAGGACGGTTCTAATTTTGACTATGTAAAACTTGCAGAAGAACTTTCAGAGTATGTTAAGGATATGGGGTATACACATGTAGAGTTTATGCCAATGACCGAGTATCCCTTTTCGGGCTCTTGGGGTTATCAGGTTACGGGCTACTTTGCCCCCACCTCACGCTATGGAACTCCCGATGACTTTAAGCGTATGATTGATATTTTCCATAAGGCGGGAATTGGCGTTATTTTAGACTGGGTTCCTGCCCATTTTCCGCGTGATGAACACGGGCTTTTCCGTTTTGACGGAACCTGCTGTTATGAATATGACGACCCTAGACGGGGAGAGCATAAGGAGTGGGGAACCTGTGTCTTCAACTACGGCAAGGTCGAGGTAATGAACTTTCTCTTATCCTCCGCTTGTATGTTTATTAAAGAGTTTCATATTGACGGTATCCGTGTTGATGCAGTTGCTTCTATGCTTTATCTTGATTATGCAAGAAAAGACGGTGAATGGGCTCTTAATCAGTACGGCGGAAATCAGCATATTGAGGCTATCGAGTTTTTAAGACGACTTAACGAAGCCTGTTTTAGTGTAAATCCGAGCGTTATGATGATTGCCGAAGAATCAACCGCCTGGCCAATGGTTACAAAACCTGCCGATTGGGGCGGACTCGGCTTTAACTTTAAATGGAATATGGGTTGGATGAACGACACCTTGCGTTATCAGTCGCTCGACCCCATTTACAGAAAATTTGAGCATAACCTTATAACCTTCTCGTTTATGTACGCCTTTAGTGAGAACTTTATACTTCCTATTTCTCACGATGAGGTGGTTCACGGAAAAGGTTCGCTTATAAATAAAATGCCGGGCGACTATGACCAGAAGTTCGACAATTACAGGGCGTATATGACCTATATTATGGCCCACCCCGGCAAAAAACTTCTCTTTATGGGAAGCGAATTTGCCCAGTTTATTGAGTGGGACTTTAAAAAGGAACTTGATTGGTTGCTTCTCTCTTACGATAAACACCGCCAGACTAAAGATTTTGTAAAGGCTCTCAACAAATTTTACCTTAAACACCCCGAGTTTTACGAACTTGATTTCAGCGAAGAGGGCTTCCAGTGGATTTCGGGCGAAGATTATATGCAAAGTATAATCTGCTTCCGCCGAAAAGCGAAAAACGGGGAAGAAATTATTGCTGTTTGCAACTTTGCTCCGGTCAACCGCGAAGGGTATCGTATCGGCGTTAGTCAGGAGGGAGAATATAAAGCCGTTTTCTGTTCTGACTGGACCGAGTTTGGCGGAAAAACCAAAAAAACTACCCGTAAAATCAAAACCGAGCCCATCGAAATGCACGGCGAAAAAAACTCTGCCGAAATTTTTATTCCGGGAATGTCAACTACCTTTTACAAAAAGGTATAACCTGTCCCAAATCCGAATATAAATTGATTATCATATCATCAGGAGATGAGTATTATGAAAAAAACAGAATGTGTAGCAATGCTTCTTGCGGGCGGTCAGGGAAGCCGTCTTGGTGTTCTTACTAAAAAGATTGCCAAACCGGCCGTTCCCTATGGCGGAAAATACCGTATTATCGATTTTCCGCTCTCCAACTGCACCAATTCGGGAATTGATACGGTTGGAATTCTAACCCAGTATCAACCGCTTGCCCTGGCTGACTATGTCGGTTCAGGCAAACCTTGGGACCTCGACAGAACTGGAGGTGTACATATCTTACCCCCTTATCAGAATACCGACGGAGCAGGTTGGTATAAGGGTACTGCAAACGCAATCTATCAGAATATGAACTTTATTGAGCGTTATAACCCCGAATATGTTTTAATCCTTTCGGGCGACCATATCTATAAAATGGATTATTCCGATATGATAAAACAACACAAAGAAACAGGTGCTGACTGTACAATTTCGGTTATTGAAGTTCCTATGGAAGAGGCTTCCCGTTTCGGCATAATAAACTGTAACGAGGACGGCTCAATTTACGAGTTTGAGGAAAAACCAAAAGCCCCCAAAAGCAACCTTGCTTCAATGGGAATATATGTTTTCGACTGGGAGAAACTTCGTAAATATCTTACCGAAGACGAGGCAAAAGAAAATTCTTCCAACGACTTTGGTAAAGATGTTCTTCCCGCAATGCTAAATGACGGCAACAAAATGTTCGTCTACCGCTTTGCTGACTATTGGAAAGATGTCGGAACTATTGAATCCCTGTGGGATGCTAACCTTGACCTTTTAAATCCGAAAATCGACCTTAACCTTGCCGACCCGAAATGGAAAATCTACTCGGGAACCCAGAGTCTTCCTCCCCAGTTTATAGGAGAGTCTGCCGAGGTTGAAAACTCGCTTGTAACGGTTGGCTGTAATGTCTACGGAAAACTTGACTTTTCGGTTCTCTTTGAAAATGTTACGGTCGAAGAGGGGGCAAGCGTTGAGTATTCTCTTGTAATGCCGGGTTCGGTAATTAAAAAGGGAGCCAAGGTTCGCTATGCTATAATAGCCGAGGGTACCGTTATAGAAGAGAATGCTGTTATCGGTCAAAGTCCCGAATCGGTCGGAAATATTGATGATTGGGGAATTGCCGTTATAGGCGACGGACTAAAAGTAGGTAAGAAAGCCAAAGTTTCTGCCGGCAAAATGGTAACTGGCGATGTTGAGGAGGGTCAAACAATATGAAAACAAATAATACGCTTGGAATAATTTTTGCCAACTCTCACGATGCACTGCTCGGTAAACTCACTAAACATCGCTCAATGGGTTCTCTGCCTTACGGCGGAAGATACCGCCTTATAGATTTTTCGCTTTCCAATCTGTCTAATGCGGGAATAGATAAAGTCGGCGTTATAACGAAGGCTAATTATCATTCTCTTATGACCCACCTCGGAAGCGGTAAACCTTGGGATTTGGACCGTAAAAACGGAGGACTTTCGATTCTTCCGCCCTACGCTTCCCCCGATGCACAGGTCTATAAGGGAAGAATTGAAGCAATTTACGGAATTTTAGAATATCTGATTGAATCAACCGAGGAATATGTAATTCTCTGTGACAGCGACGTTGTTGCAAACATAGATATTAAAAAGGTAATATCTTTCCATAAAGAGAAAAATGCCGATATTACGGTTGTTTATACCCACGGTGACAAGCCCGACGGTCAAAACGATATGATGGACTTTAAATTCGACGCCGACTCAAGAATTATCGGCGTAAACTTTGAATCTGCGAAGGACTGCGACTATAGTCTTGATATTACCGTAATCGGCAGACAACTTCTTATTGATACGGTTGTCAGCGAAATAAACACGGGCAGAGTAAGCCTTTCCCACGGTATTTTCGGCAATGGATATCATAAGTATAAGATTTACGGTTTTGAACATAAAGGCTACTCTGCCGTTATGGACAGCGTGGAAAGTTACTTTAAGTCTAACCTTGAACTTCTTGAAGAAAAGGTTAGAAGCGATGTCTTTGACCGAGAAAATCCGGTCTACACCAAAACCCGTGACGATATGCCCGCAAAATACGGCATATCGGCCTGTGCAAAGCACTCTATTATTGCCGACGGCTGTATAATTGAGGGAACTGTTAAAAACAGTATTCTCTTTAAAGGCGTTAAGGTTGGAAAGAATGCAGTAGTTGAAAACTGTGTACTTATGGAGGGGGCTGTTGTCGGAAACAACAGCACGGTTAAAAATATTATTGCTGACCGTTTTGTACAGATTACTGACGACCGACAGGTTGACGGAAGTAATGACACAATGTACATAGAAAAGGATTCGGTTATTTAGAAAACGGAGGACATAAATGAAAATACTTTACGCATCCAGTGAAGCCTATCCCTTTGCAATGTCGGGCGGACTTGCCGATGTTGCGGGTGCGCTTCCTAAAGCCCTTCGCCGCCGACTTGTCGGCTGCAGAGTTGTAATGCCTCTTTATGATGGCGTTCCCGAGGAACTTAAGGCCGAAATGAAATTTATTACTTCAATTACCGTGCCTGTTGCCTGGCGCCGTCAGTATTGCGGAATTTTTGAGGCTCGTTATAACGGTATAATATATTATCTGCTTGATAATCAGTATTATTTTAAGAGGGACGGACTTTACGGCCACTATGACGATGCCGAGCGTTTCGCCTTCTTCTCCCGTGCCGTGCTTGAAATAATACCCTATATTGATTATACCCCCGATATTATTCACTGTTACGACTGGCAGACGGCAATGATACCCGTCTATCTTGACAGATTTTATTGCCACGACCTTAAATATCTGAACATTAAAACTGTTTTTACAATACATAATATTCAGTATCAGGGTAAATTCGGCTATGAACTTATAGAAGATGTTTTGGGTCTTCCTGCTGAAGACACGAGTCTTTTGGAATATGAAAACTGTGTAAACCTTATGAAAGCGGCTATTGAATGTTCTCATATGGTTACAACCGTTTCTCCAACCTATGCAAACGAAATTCTAACCGCCGAGTATTCCCACGGACTCAGTCCCGTTTTAGAGCGCAACCGCCATAAACTTTGCGGAATTGTAAACGGAATTGATACCGCCGTTTACAACCCCGAAACCGACCCCGAACTTTTTGCCCACTATAGTGCCGCCGCCCCCGAAAACAAAGCGGTAAACAAGGCAGAACTTCAAAAATATGTGGGACTTCCCGAAAACCCCGATACCGCTGTTATAGGTATTGTTTCCCGCCTTGTAGACCATAAAGGTTTTGACCTTGTAAAATGCGTCTTTGAAGATATGCTTAAAGCCAATGTCCAGTTTGTAATTTTAGGCTCGGGCGACTGGGAGTTTGAAACCTTCTTTTACGAAATGGCACAGAAATATAAAGACAAGGTTGCCTTTAAACTTGGCTTTATTCCAAGCCTTGCAAGAAAAATCTATGCGGGTGCCGATATCTTCCTGATGCCCAGTAAAAGTGAGCCTTGCGGTCTTGCCCAAATGATTTCCCTTCGCTACGGCACAATCCCGATTGTCCGTAAAACAGGCGGTCTTAACGATACTATTACCGATGTGTCAGAGGAAAACGCAAACGGTTTTGTCTTTAGTGACTATAATGCCCACCAGATGCTTGAAGCGGTCTGGCGCGCAATCGGTATGTATGAGTATGATAAAGAGGCTTGGATAAAACTTAAAAATAAGGCGCTGTCTATTGACAACGGTTGGAATGTTTCGGCCGGTCAGTACATAAAACTTTACAAAGCGCTTCTTTCATAGTATAATAACGGGGTCAGCGAAACGCTGACCCCACAAAACTGATTTGGAGAATTTTATGTTTGATATATTAAGGTCAATAATTCTCGGCTTTATCGAGGGAATTACCGAATGGCTCCCCGTAAGCAGTACAGGACATATAAAACTCGCAGGCGCCTTTCTTGAATTTGAAAATGTAAGTCCGGGTTTTACCGATATGTTCGACTATGTGGTGCAACTCGGTGCAATTCTTGCGGTAGTAGTAATGTACTTTAATAAACTCTGGCCCTTTGTTTCAAAGGAAAAAGGGTTTGTAAAGCGTAAAAGCCTAATGATTTGGTCAAAGGTTGCCGTTGCAATGCTTCCTGCCGCCGTTGCGGGTCTGCTTTTAGATGACCCTATAGAACAACTTTTAGGCGAGGGAAGACGGGAAGCAACCGTAATTTCTGCAACCCTTATTATTTACGGTATTCTCTTTATTATAATTGAGGCAATAAACAAAAACCGAAAACCCAAAATAATTTCGGTAAAGGCAATGACCTATAAAGACGCTATTCTAATCGGTCTTTTCCAGGTGCTTTCAATAATTCCGGGAACCTCCCGTTCGGGCGCTACAATCCTCGGCGCAATGATTTTAGGCGTCTCAAGAACGGTTGCCGCCGAATTTAGTTTCTTCCTTGCCGTTCCCGTAATCTTCGGTGCAAGTTTACTTAAAATTGCTAAATTCCTTTTAGAAAACGGCTTTGCCTTTAGCGGACTTGAATTTGTAATTCTTGCCGCAGGAATGATAATTGCCTTTGTGGTTTCAATTTTAACAATTAAATTCCTTATGGGATACATTAAGAAAAAGAGTTTTGCCGTCTTCGGCTACTACCGAATCGCACTCGGCCTTCTCGTCCTACTCTTGTTCTGGGTATTAAAATAAGAAAAAACAACTCCCAAACAGTAAAACGCTGTTTGGGAGTTTTAATTTTCAAAAATAATAAATTAGAAAACGAGAGAAAAAACGAGTAAAAACGAGATAAAAAGAGTAAATAAAATTTAAATTAAAATTTATAGAAAAAGTTGTTGACAAACCCTTTCTTCCTTGTTATAATATCAAAGCACTTTAAAAAAGAATATTATCGGAGGTAAAATTATGTCCACTTTTATGGCTAAACCCGCTGAAATTCAGCGCAAGTGGTATGTAATCGACGCTGCCGGCAAACCCCTCGGAAGAACTGCAACCAAGGTTGCTGACCTTCTTCGCGGTAAGGGTAAGCCCGAGTTCACTCCTCACGTTGACTGCGGTGACCACGTTATCGTTATCAACGCTGAAAAGGCTGTTCTCACCGGCAAAAAGCTCGAGAAAAAGTACTATCGTCATCACACCGGCTACATCGGTAGCCTTAAGGAAGTTAAGTATGCTACTTTAATGGCAACCAAGCCCGAAAAGGCTATGGAACTTGCTGTTAAGGGAATGGTTCCCGATACTACTATCGGCCGTGCCGCACTTACCAGACTTCGCATCTACAAAGGTTCTGAACATCTTCACGCTGCTCAGAAACCCGAAGTAATCGACTAAGAAAGGAGCACAGAGTAATGATTGAAGGAAAGCCTTATTTTTACGGAACCGGCAGAAGAAAGAGCTCTGTTGCCCGTGTTCGCGTTTACAATGGAACTGGTAAAATTATAATCAACGACCGCGAAATCGACGATTATTTCGGTCTTGAAACCCTTAAACTTATCGTTCGTCAGCCCCTCGCTCTTTGCGACTTAGACGGCAAGTTCGATATCGTTTGCCGTGTTGCAGGCGGCGGTGTTACCGGTCAGGCCGGTGCAATCCGTCACGGTCTTTCCCGCGCCCTTCTTCAGTATGATGCTGAACTTCGCGGCGCCCTCAAGAAAGCAGGTTTCTTAACCCGCGACCCCAGAATGAAGGAAAGAAAGAAATACGGACTCAAAGGCGCACGTCGTGCACCCCAGTTCTCAAAACGTTAATACGTTTATTTATCCCACACCGTTTGGTGTGGGATTATTTTTTAAATCGGTGTGGGATTATTTTTTAAATTGTTATTGAATATAGTCGAATAATGTGTTATAATAATGTCGGAAACGAGCGGAGGACATGAATGAAACATATCTCATCTCCTGCCAAGAGGAACTGAAGGCGGCGATCAAGGAGATCGACCTCGCCCAGATCGCCCTTCGGGATGGCCTCTATGGCGAAACAGCAGAGAGCATCTCAGACGTGCTTGACCAACAGCGCAGAGGGATCCGAAGCTGCATTGACCGTATCGACATTATTTTGAAAGAGAGGACATAAAAAATGAACGAGACCATTTACGATGCTATGGCGTTGGAAGACGTTTGTAACCGGCTCAAGGCGATCCGAGAGCAGGTACGGGGCGCTATGGCCCAACTGGACGGGACCATGAAGAACCTCAACGAGGGCTTCATCTCCCTGACCCAGGCGGCGTTCCAGGCGGTCCACGAGGAGAAGCGTAAGGATTACGAGCGCTTGATGGCTCTTCTGGACGAGCTGCCC
>JAZSLH010000053.1:0-7880 GCA_045535275.1 Acutalibacteraceae bacterium | reverse complement strand
CCTAACGACCCCGCTTCTCCCTTTATTACTTCAGGAATTAGAATTGGTACTCCTGCCGCTACAACCCGCGGACTCAAAGAGGCCGACTTTGATAAAATTGCCGAGTTTATCTCTCTTGCAATTAACGATTTCGAAGCTAACAAAGAATATATCAAAAACGGCGTAGCCGAAATTTGCAAAAAATATCCTTTATACTAATAAAATTAGGGACGCCTTTTGGCGTCCCCTACGCTATATGGAAAGTTTGCATTTAATATATGAGGGGCGTATTAAAAAATGACAGAACTGCCGAGAAGAATCCACCCCAGACTAAAGAACTTCGATTACAGCGAAAACGGGCTATATTTTCTAACTATTTGCGTTAAAAATAAAGAACAACTTCTTTGTGATATTGTAGGGCGCGACGTCCCCGACGCGCCGAATATATTTCTTTCAAAAACGGGTAAAATTGTTGAAAAATATATTCATACAATTAACAATGCAACTAGCATAACGGTTGAAAAATATGTCATTATGCCCGACCATATACATTTGCTGATTTTTATAGACAATACAGACGGCGTGTCGGGGACGTCACGCCCTACTCATTCTCGGCTTTCCAGAACTGTTTCGGGTTTTAAAAGACTATGTAACAAAGAACTTGGCAGAAATATTTGGCAAACTTCTTTTTACGACCATATAATAAGAAACGAACAAGACTATAAAACCCATTACAGATATATCGAAGACAACCCTGTGATGTGGCTTATAAACAAACACGATATTTAATTTTTAAAACATTCGGAGGCGATAAAATGTCAAAGCCCCTTGCAGATAGAATAAGACCGACAAATCTTGACCAGGTTGCAGGTCAGAAGCATCTTCTAAGCGAAGGCAAGGTGCTTCGTCGTATAATAGAGCAAGGCGAAATTCCTAACCTTATTTTCTACGGACCGTCGGGGGTTGGCAAAACCACCGTTGCCCGTATTATTGCCGAAAGTTGCGGTAAAAAACTCTACTGTCTTAACGCTACAACCGCTTCTACTTCCGATATTAAATCGATTATAGGCGAACTTGGCGGAATTGAAACCGCAAACGGAGTTCTTCTCTATTTAGACGAAATTCAGTCCTTTAACAAAAAGCAACAGCAAATTCTTCTTGAATATATTGAAACGGGCGACATTACACTTATTGCTTCAACCACCGAAAACCCCTTTTTCTACGTTTATAACGCAATACTTTCACGTAGCACCGTTTTCGAGTTTAAGGAACTTTCCCCCGAAGATATTGTCTCCCCTCTTTCCCGTGCCGTAGCCTTTTTAGAAGAAGAAAAGGGCATTAAAATAAAGGCCGAGGAAGGCATTTTAAGAAAAATTGCCCTGTCGAGTGCGGGGGATGTCAGACGTGCCCTTAACACCCTTGAACTTTGTGTTCTGACCTGTATTAAAGACGGCGTAGCAACGGTTGATGAGAGTGTTTGCGAAGAACTTTTATCTCACAGCGCGGTTCGTTACGACCGAGAGGGCGATGAGCATTACGATATTGTTTCGGCATACCAAAAGTCAATGCGCGGAAGCGACCCCGACGCCGCCGTTTACTACCTTGCACGGCTTCTTGCGGCGGGCGATTTGCCAAGTGCTTGCAGAAGGCTTATGGTCTGTGCCTGTGAAGATGTCGGACTTGCCTACCCCCAGATAATACCGATTGTAAAGTCGGCGGTGGATATTGCAAACGCCGTTGGTCTTCCCGAAGCAGCAATTCCCCTTGCCGACGCGGTTATTTTAGTTGCTCTTTCCCCAAAAAGTAACACCGCGCACGACGCCGTTTTTGCCGCACTTGACCTTGTAAACTCGGGAAAGGGCGGTAGTATTCCGAGAGCACTTCAAAACAAACACTTTGACGGGGCAGACAATAATTCCCCGGGGCAGTTTTATAAATACCCCCATGACTACGAAACCCGTTGGGTAAATCAGCAATACCTTCCCGATGATATTAAAAATGTTAAATTCTATACTGCGGGAAACAACAAAACCGAGCAAAAATTCAAAGAATATTGGGATATGATAAAAAAAAGGAAGTAACCTTACAGTTACTTCCTTTTTTAATCTACAAACTGTTTAAGTACCTTTTCAAGCCGTTTTGCCATTGCAAAAAATCCTAAATCGGTAGGGTGGCAATTATCTACAAGGGCGTTTTCGGCAATATCTTCGGGTATCAGTTCTCTGCCGTCGATAAAATAAACATTTTTATCACCCTCGGCTACGGCTTTTTCGTAGGTTTTACGAATTATTCCGTTTCGCTCAAGTTCCCACGGCACAAGGTGGAATTTAGGACGACTCATTATAATAATCGGCAAATTTGGATTTTTATCTCTGACCTTTTTATAACCTTTATAATGGGTGTCTTTGAGGTGCTGATTTGAGGGGGCGTTATAGTCATAATCATAAACAAAAACGCTCATATTAAGCCCCGCAATAAATTCCATTATCTCGTCTTCGCCCTTGGCGTTTCCCGAAAAACCTAAATTCTTATAGTCGGTTTTAAGGTCTTTATGAACTACCGCTTCATAGCAGTTGCCGGGTCTTGAAGCACAGCCCCCCTGTGTAATAGATGAACCGTAATAAACCACCGGCGGAATTTTAAGAGGTTCTGCCTTTTGAAGCACACTTCCCTTTTTAATCCCTATATAAACCTTTTTAACCGTGTTATAAAGGGGCATATTTATGTTTATTGTCCGCTTTTCGCTTACCCCAAGGTTTACAATTGACTGATAACCGCCGTCATAATTTAATGGTGGTACAAAGGTTCCGAAATAACGCATTTTGTTTTGGTCTGTGCCAAAGAGGTCGAAACCCGAAACACCCGAATAGGCAAAGTGAGGCATACCTCCTCCATTTGCTATCTCAGTGATAAGGGCAATTTCACTGCTATCGGTAACAAAACGAATTCTACCGCCCGCAGTATGATTATTAAGCCACTTAACACCGTCACTTACCTCAGAGGCAACGCTTTTTGGAATTCTTATAAAATTCTCGCCGTCGCGAAAAACGCCGTATATTGCAAAAGGCTCTTGCTCAATATCATAAAAATCAAAGTTTTCCTTAACCGAGTCACTTATAATGTGGGAAACCTTAAGATTTTTATCTAAATCAGCAATATTCATTATATCGACTCCTTTAAGACTCTTTCTTAATAATACTCTTTTTATTTGCTTTTTTCAAGGGTTTACAATAAATATCTTTTAGTGTAAAATAAATGTTGGTGATTCTTTTGGATAATATAATTTTAATTGGTATGCCCGGAAGCGGAAAGTCGACCGTCGGTGTTTTACTTGCAAAAATGCTGGGTTTCAACTTTCTTGACTGCGACCTGATAATTCAGCATACCGAGGGCAAAAAACTTCACGAAATTATTAAAGATAGCGGAACAGACTACTTTTATAAGGTTGAAAGCAGTGTTAACGCAAATCTTCAGGCACATAACACCGTAATTGCAACGGGAGGAAGCGCCGTTTACAGCCAAGAGGCGATGGAGCACCTTAAAAGTATTGGAACGGTTGTTTATTTAAAGGTTTCTCTAACCGAAATAGAGCGAAGAATTAAGAATTTTTCAACGAGAGGCATTATGATGGAAAAGGGGCAGACCCTTGCCGACATCTATGCCCAGAGAGTTCCTCTTTACGAAAAGTATGCCGATATAACCGTCTTATGTTCAAGAGGCTCACTTCAAAAAAACGCCGAAAAGATAATTTCACAATTAAAATAGCAGATGGCTTTGCCATCTGCTATTTTTATTTAAATAAGTATCTGTAATAATCTTCTTCAAGAACCTTTTTAGACATTTTAAACTTGTTGTTTACAACGCCCCTGACCCCCTCAACATATTCCTTTTGCTCCTCTTTGCTGCTGAAAGAGTTTTGGTCAAAGGGGGTAAACTCGCCCGTTTTTGAATTGTACTTTCCTAAATCGGTAATAAACGAACGGTCGTTAAAGATTACCAGTCCGCCCGAAGTTGAAAGCACATCGCTTCCCATTAGAAGCCTTGAATCGTATTCAAAACCGAAAAGGTTAAGCAAGGTCGGAAGAATATCTATAGAGTAGCAAGGCTTGTCTATGGCGGGAGCGTTCTTGGTTGAGGGACAGTATAAAAGCCAACAACTCTCATAAAGTTCAAAGGTTGTTTCAACCTTGTGGCCGAGCATTTCGGTCCAGACCTCATACTTTTCGCCCTCGTCCTTCTCTAAACCGTAGGGGTAGTGGTCGGGGGTAATCGAAATAACCGTTTTGTCGGCAACCCCTGCCTCGTTTAAGTCGATAAGCAGTTTCTCCATTGCTCTGTCAAGTTCGATATTACAAGCGTAGTAGGCTTTTAAGGTGTCAGAACAGTCGAGGTCTTTAACTAAACTCCAGTTTTTAGCCGACATTGAGTTTCCTATTCTTGAATACTCAAGATGACCGCTTACCGTCATATAATAAGCGTGGAACGGTTTGCCCGAAGCAAGATAGTCTTTAGTTGAACCGCTAACCATTTCCAAGTCGGACTGGGGCCAGACATTTTTAACATACTTTTCTACCCCTGTTCCCATTCCTTTATAATTATAACCCATATTCGGGTGGGAAAGGTGGCGGCGGTAGTAGGTATGTGTGTTATTATGGTAGGCATAAGTTTCGTTTACGCCGATACTGCCGAACATATTTCCAAGGCAGAAAGGCATATAATTTTCGCTTGAACGGTAGAAACTCCAGACCCCCGCTTTAGGTATAAGCCCAGTACATACCGAATACTCTCCGTCCGAGGTTGACACGCCCCAAATCGGCGTATAGTAGTTATTAAATTTAAAACCCTCTTGTTGCATTTTATAAAGAGTTGGGGTTAGCACAGGGTCAATGGCGTAGGGCGAAAAGCCCTCGGCAACAACCGAAACAAGATTATATCCCTTATACATTCCCGTATATTCGTTCTTTAAGGTTGGCGTTCTGCTTGAAAAATACTCATTCATAAGAATATGCGATTTGTCGGTTTCGTTTTCTTTAAGAGCGTCAAAATCAATATCCATAACATTCGGAGTATAGACTACAGGTTCGGGCTCTTTTATTTCCTCGTTTTCGCCAAGGTCGGTTTCCTCTTCGATTTCCATATTCTGCTCAATTTCAAAAAGATTGTACTTAATGTCAAGCACTTCGGTGCGAAGCAGACCAAAATAGGTCATTGAACTGTTTGCGTTAAAGGCTCCCGACTGTACTGCCGAAAGCGAGGGCACAAGGGCAATTATAAGAGCCATTATAATATGTAATAAAACGGCAACGCCCATATAAATTGCCGATTTGTAAATTTTATATTTATTAAACCCGATAAATTTTGCAAGAGGGGTAAATATTATTACCGACGGGGCCGACATAAGAAGAACTATTGGCGTTGCTTTAAGGATTGCCTTAATCGTTTCCCAGATTATTCCGTTTTCGGTGAGTTGACCCGCTCCGCCCGCGGTTATCGAGTAGAGAATCATATAATTGTTGAAAAACTCGTAGTAGATTATCTGGGTCATATAAACCACGCCGATAAGAGCAAAAACGACCCCCGAAACTATTCGGGCGGCTTTTCTTCCCATAAGAGAACAAATAGCGTGAAGTCCCAGACCGAAGACAGCCGAGAAAACGGGAATAATTAAAAGACCTATGTTAAAAAAGACCTCTCCGCTGAAAATACGCAAAAGAAGTTCCATATATATAACCGACAGCGGAAAGAAAATCGCTGTAGAAAGCATAAATTTCGGCTTATCCATAAAATCACACTCCGACTTTGAGTATATCATTTTTGTCGGATAATGTCAAATTTCCTGCCTAAAAGTAGATATGAAAGTCAAAGAATTTAATATAATCTTTAGTCAGTATAACCGCCGCCCTTGTGTCCCCGAAACAGACGCTTCTCGTCTGTTCATAGGCACTGACGCAACCAAGATAAATTACCCCAAAACACAGTATTATGACGGCGGTAACCGCCATTGTTCTGAAAAAAACCGAAAGGGTCTCTTTTCTAATCTTTATTTTTCTCACTTTAATGTCTTCAACAAACTAACAAGGGCGTTGCCTGTTAGTTCTGCCGAATAACACGCCTCCTCAAAACTGTTTGAATCTGTTCCCACCTCAAGAATCATTGAACCGGTAGTAAGGTTTTCGTTATAGCACCTTGAACAAAAAAGCATCGCCCTTGCAAGACCGGGGTACATTTCTTCCATTGTCTTTTGATAGCGTAGGGCTAAACGGAAATTCTGACGCCAGTTTGGAAAATTCGTTACAGTCCCCGTTTGGCTTCCCATAACAAGCATAACCTGTGCCGCCTTTTTTCCGTCAACCGTTACGGTCGGTTTGCATTTATCACTGCCCGTCATAGCAATAGAATCTCTGTGAACATCTACTACTATTTTTATTGACGGATATTTCTTTAAATATTCATTTATTGTTTTTGCCGCTCTGCCGTAACTTCCGTTATATGCAGGGTGGTCGTGTTGGGTGCGGTCGTGAATTACGCCTATTCCGCCCTCTTTAAGCCTATTTGCGATTATCTCTCCGATTTTTGTAACATTCTTTGAGTTGTCGGTGTTTCTCGGTTTGTCCTTTGCGGTATAAAAACCTCTCTCCTCCATCATATAACTCTCGGTAGCGTGGGTATGAACAATAAGCACCTGCGGTTTTGAGTTGTTTTCAAGTTTAAGGTTAAACTCTGAAGAAAGTTCCTTTTTTATATCAATACTTAGTCCCGTACTGTTCTTAATATAAATTCCGCTATAGTTAAGTTTTGCAGAGTAGGGGGAGATAAACTGCTCGAAAATTTTGCCCTGTGCCTCCGACGGCGAGGCACTGACCGTTACCGAACTTTCCTTTTTATCCTCTGTTTCGTCTGCGTTTATCGTAAAACCCGAAAACACCTTAGAAAGCGAAAACTCTTTTAAAGGCTCCTCCCCCGTCTTAAAGGTTGTTTCCTCCCCCGTTTCATAAAAAGGGGTTAAAAAGGCATAGGCCGAAAAGGACACCGCCGAAAGAGTAACTAAAAGCGTTAGGAGAAGAGGTAGCATATTAAATAATTTTTTCATATATTTTCCTCCAAAAAGGTCGCAAAAGACCTCTCTTATATATATGAAAAACAATAAAAAATTATTAACTTAAAAAACTGTTGCATTTTTCAAAGATTTGTGTTAGTATATAAAATGCTTTAATCATAAAGTGCGTTATTGTCGCACAACTTTAAGGGAGGTGTCATAATGGCAAATATTAAATCCGCTAAAAAGCGTATATTAGTAAACGCCGCTAATTACGAGCGTAATAAGGCTTATCGTTCAGGTCTTCGCACCGCAATTAAAAAGGCAGACGCCGCTATCCAGTCGGGCTCGGCTGATATGGACGTTGCAGTTAAGGTTGCTGTTAAGAAAATTGACCAGGCTACTGCTAAAGGAATTCTCCACAAGAATACCGCAAGTCGTAAAAAATCCGCTTTAGTATGCCGTATGAATAAAGCAAAGGCTTAAGTTGTACGCCCACGCCTCGTAGGGAAGTATTTGTTTCTCGAATAAAATTTCCCGTATTGTTGCCAAAAGCCTCGAAAGGCGACAGCCTTTCTGCGTTTGTGGCTTAAATACAGAAAATTTTATTATTCTACGAAACTGCGAAGCACCTTAAAATGAAAATTTAGAGTGCAAGAAAAGGCAAAACCCGCCAATAACGCTGACGCGTATTGACGGGTTTTAACGTATTATTGTGCCTAAATTTCACATTTTTAAGGAAATACTGCCCTACGGGGCGTGAGCGTTCGGTGTACGCCGTTTTTATTTTATTCTTCTTCGTCAGACTCGGTTAAATCAACAGAAGCAATATGAACATTGATGCTTGTTATAGCATTGGAAGTCA
>JAZSLH010000150.1:0-8521 GCA_045535275.1 Acutalibacteraceae bacterium | reverse complement strand
TGGTGCATGTATGGTATCCCACGAGGGCAGTTGCTTTAATCATTATTTAGCCAAAGGAAAATAAACTTATGAAAATAACTCTTGCACACGGTAGCGGCGGGGCTTCTACCAAAGAACTGATTGAACAAATCTTTGCCGCTTCCTATAATAACCCCGTTCTTGATATGATGGAAGACAGCGCGGTTGTTGACGGCAGTAAAAAAATTGCCATTACTACCGACAGTTTTGTTGTTGACCCCATTTTCTTTAAGGGGGGCAATATTGGACGGTTGGCGGTTTGCGGAACGGTTAACGACCTTCTTATGAGGGGCGCTACCCCAAAATACATTACAAGTGCATTTATTATTGAAGAGGGTGCCGACACAAAGGACCTTAAACTTATTGCGGCGGCTATGGCACAGGCGGCAAAAGAAGCCGGGGTTTATATTGTTGCGGGTGACACCAAGGTAATCGGCGGAAACGGCGGAATTTATATTAACACCTCGGGCGTTGGGTTTATTGACGGACCAGACTTTTGTTCTTCAAGATGCAAAGAGGATGATGTTATTATTGTTTCGGGCAGTATGGGAGACCATCACGCCGCAATTCTTTCTCACCGAATGGGAATTAAAAACGATATCGTGAGCGATGTTGCTCCCCTTTGCAAAATGGTACTTGCCCTTAAAAACAAAGGTATTGAAGTTCACGCTATGCGAGATATTACAAGGGGCGGTTTAGGTACAGTTCTTAACGAACTTGCCGACGCTTCAAAGACCTGTTTTGAACTAGAGGAAGATAAGATTCCCGTAAATGAACAGGTTAGGTCATTTGTAAAACTTCTTGGTCTTAATATTATGCATATGGGCAACGAGGGTAAACTTGTTGCTGTTGTGGCTAAAAAGGACGCTAACGAGGCTCTTCGTATTATAAGGGAAAGTAAATACGGAGAAAATGCCGCCATTATAGGCAGCGTTACAAGTGGCGACGGCGTAGTTATGAAGACCGCTATAGGCGGAAAAAAGAAGGTTGGAATTCTTATAGGCGAAGGCCTTCCGAGAATATGTTAAAAAAGATGATGCAGTGCATCATCTTTTTTTAATCTTTATAATCCCTGTTACACAAAGGAAAATTGTAATAATAGTCACCAATATTATTCCTATAGGCAAGATGAATTTTTTCAGAGAAACTCCTCCCCGCTTTATAAATTCTCATTTCTTAGTGCATCAATGGGGTTTTCTTTTTTTATCTCTCTCATTGAATACATCATCGTTATAATTACCACCGCAAACACACTGAATACCGCAATACCTATTGCCGTCAAAGGAAGCGAAAAACTTGTATCAAACCCATTATTTATAGCAAGATATATAAGGAAAGTAACCGCTACCGATACGGGCAGGCCGTAGAGAAGGGCTCTGCTTCCGTAAAGCAGACACTCAAAACACATCATTCGGTTAAATCCACCCGCGGTCATTCCCACCGATTTTAGCATTGCGAACTCCCTTCGGCGAAGGCTTATATTGGTCGAGATGGTATTAAAGACATTAGCGGCAGCAATAAGGGATATAAGGAGAATAAATCCGTAGGAAAAGACCCGTATTATAAGTATTAAATTGCGGATTTCTTCGGTGTTTGCAGCATAGTCATAAACGCCGGTTGAGGGCAGACCATTTTGAGCCACGGTGCTTTTTATTGCACTATAACTTTTCTCGTGGTCAGAGGAAAGGAAAAAGAAGTCATCGTTAAACTCGGTAAAATACGAACCCTGCCAATCTTTTGGGAAAATTTGGTCCTTTGCAGAGAGAGGATATAGCAATACAAGTCCATAACTGTCATTCGTATAAAACGGGTGCTCGGTTATCGGGTCACCAAGTTCCAATGCCACTGTTTGCAAGGTCTCACTTGCAGGTAACTTAAGTTCTTCGGTGCCGTCTTTACGAAGATATAATACTGTCTCGACCCTTCCGTCCGACTCAGAAAAGCCGTGCGGTGTAAAGCCCTCAACAGCCTTTGGGGCGGTTACCGAAACCTTTATGTCAGTTTTTTTGAGAATATCGAGTGTATCATATTTTCCTTTTTCTGCACTCAAAAAGGTGTAGGTATCAATGACAATAGCCTTAGGAATCTGAGTTTCAAGGTAATCCTTTTTGCTCAGGCGGTTATCCTTTACCAGTTTTTCGTAACTCTGGGCATCAAGAAATATAATCTTGCCGTCAAGTCGAACAGAGCCTTCTGTTTCTTTTGCGTTAAGTCCATAAGTTTCGTCAAAAACTTGCTCTGAAACATAACTCTTTTTGACATCTATACGCTCTAGATTGTCGGTTGTAAGAGCCACTTCGGTGACCGCCTCATCCTCCCTGAACTGCTTAAGTAGTTCCTGTGAAGAGACGGTATCATCATACACATGGTGATAAACAATATCATATTTGACGGGGTTTAGGTTCTGTTCTGCCTGAGCGAGATATCCTGTAAAGGCAGATGCCGACACAAATAGAACTATGCTCATAAAAAGGCTTAAAACTGTTGCACGGTATTTCTTTTTACTTCGTTTATAATACTTGCCTGCAAGCATTCCGGGAAGGCCAAAAATCTTATAAGCAAGTTTTGAGGTTCGAACCTTGCGGTTTTTGACATTTATATCGAGGTTTTGTCTTATTGCCTCCACGGCAGAGACATTTGTAGCCCTTTTTGACGGAACCCACACGGAAATCAACACCGTGATTGCAGATATTATTACGGCGGCGAGAATCGAAGTAACAGAAACGCTCAGACGCAAAGGCACGACGTAACCGAAAAGACTTTCAAACCTTTCACCCACAATTATGAGGGTTATACCTATGCCCCCGATGCCCGAAAGAATTCCGATAGGAATTCCAACAGAAGCGACTGCGAACGCCTCGAACAAGACCATTCTTCGAAGTTGCTTTTTAGTTGCTCCGACAGAAGCCAATAGACCGAACTGTCTGGTTCTTTCACTTACGGAAATAGAGAATGCATTATATATAAGTGAGATAGAGCCAAACACTATTAATCCAACAACAACGGCTACTAAAAAGGTTATTGTAGCGTCTACACCGCCATAACCGGTTGCTCCTGAATAATTAAGCACCGAATCGTTTTCATCGGTAAAAATCAGGTGTGTTTCATCAGAAAAACTCAATATTTTTTCAAGAGAAAACCCGTAGGTATTGCGGGGATTTTTCATTTTATACCAAAGACTTATAGGCTTTGATGAGTCATCTGCACTTTCTATAGTAATAGCCGAATACCCCGGCGAAACTATATATTCAAAGGTAGGTCTTTCATAAAAGCCGACCACGGTATAAGTACGGGACTCGGTTATCTCAATCTCTTCGTTTGGTGTCTCAATACCGTTAAGTTGGGTATAATCAAACGGATTTTGCTGTCCCAGTTCAAAGCCATCGCTCATTCGTTTTCCAAGTTCAAGGGTTAGGCTGTCCCCTATTTTATGGACAATTCCGCCGTTTTCGGCAAGATGCTCTGGAAGAATCAATTCCCTCTCGTTTTGCGGATATCTTCCCGAGGTAATGTGTATCGGCATAGTTTTATCAAAGTTCTTTCCAACCCCCAAGACATAAATATAGGGTTTATACTCATTTCGGCATCCATTTGCCTTAGCATAACCTATCTGCCTTGCATAAACGGTACTTTTAACCTCTTTAGATTCCGTTACAGCGGAGTATATCTCTTCGCTAACGCCCAAAGCACTGCCGTGCCAATCGCCGTATTTATAAACCGCATTTTCAAGTGCATAGTTATATATACTGGAGGTAAAGGTGGTAACGGCGCATATCATTGCAGCAGAAAGAATTACGCCGATTACCGTAACAGCAGTACGGGTCTTATTTTTCCAAAGAAAGTTCAGGATAACGCGGTTAAAGATATTCATTTTCTCGTCACCTCGTCACGAACTATTCTGCCGTCTTCAATAGCAATTATTCTATCCGCCTGAAGAGCAATACTCTCATCGTGGGTTATTACAATTAAGGTTTGACCGTATTTTTTGTTGGAAAGTTTTAAAAGTTCTACTATATCCTGACTGTTTTTACTGTCAAGATTCCCCGTTGGCTCATCTGCAAGGACAACAGCAGGCGCACTTATAAGGGCACGGCCAATGGATACTCTCTGTTGTTGACCTCCCGAAAGTTGATTTGGAAGATGATTTTCTCTGCCTTTAAGTTTTAATGTAACAAGCAGTTCATCAAGTCGTTCCTTGTTTACTTTTTGCCCGTCCATAAGAATGGGCAGAGTAATGTTTTCGGTAACATTTAAAACGGGAATAAGGTTATAAAACTGATAGATAAGCCCTACTTGTCTTCGGCGGAAGATTGCAAGTTGCTCTTCCTTTCTGGAATAGACATCTTCTGAGTCCATATAGACTCTTCCGCTTGTAGGACGGTCTACACCGCCTAAAATATGAAGCAGCGTTGATTTTCCCGAGCCCGAGGGCCCGATGATTGCAACAAACTCTCCTTTATCTACCGAAAAAGACACATTATCAAGGGCCTTTACCATATTTTCTCCCTTGCCGTAGGTTTTGCAAAGATTTTCTACACGAAGTATTTCCATTTTTGTTCTCCTTTTTCCTTTTTCGGTTTGATTATACAACCTCTCTATTACAGGTTAGTGACTCTATTATTACAAAAACGTCACATAAAAGCAGACTCCCTCGCGCAACTGCACAAGGGAGGATTTTTAGATTGTACTTTTATAAAAGTGCATAGTAAATCTTGCTCCCCCTTCAATACCGTTTTCAGCCTTTAATGTGCCGTTTTGTGAATTAACGATATTTTTTGCCAGAGCAAGTCCCACTCCGAAACTGTTTTTATCGGAATTTTTGCCTTTATAAAATCGTTCAAATATATGAGGCATATCCTCTGCATTTATTCCGCTTCCCGTATCGGAAACGATTATTTCGCTGTAAAGCGGATTTTCTTGGGCGGTTATATTGATACTGCCACCCACAGGAGTGTGCTCCATACAGTTTTTTACTATATTTGTTAGGGCTTCCGCCGTCCAGGAAAGGTCTCCGCAAAAGACTCCGTTTGTATAAATATTCAGGTTCTGTAAACGAAGTTCAATTGGGATAAGTAAGGGGGAAACAGAAAGTTCGACAAGTTTTTTAAGTTCTCTCTGCTCCTTTTTAAATTCGACAGTACCCGCGTCCAGTTTTGAGATTTTAAGCAGTGTTGTAATCAACCAATCAATTCGGGAGAGATGGTCGGAAAGTTCGCGCACAAGCCGACCGCGCAGTTCGGGGGTTGTAGCACTGTCATTTATTGCTGATACAAGAAGATTTATTGAGGTAAGAGGAGTGCGTATCTGGTGGGAAATATCGGCAATAGAGTCTGACATATAAACCTTATCCTTTTGGAGTTGTTGTTTTTGTTCGGCCAGACGAAGAGTCATTTTATTTATCTCGGTCTGAAGAATTGCTAACTCTCCTTCGGAGTATTTCTCAAGAGATATTCTCTTTTCTGAGTGAAGAAGACGGTCAATATCACAAGAGAGTTCTCTAATGCGGTTATATCTTTTCTTTGTATCAAGAAACCATAATAAAAAAAGAATTATACAAAGGATGAGAACTAATAAACCGAAGTTAATATCCCAAAAAAGTGCCGGAATAATAGCGGCAACAGAGATAATCAGATATAAAGTACAGATGATTTTTTCCTGTTTGTTTCTTAAAAATCTCATTTAATCCACCTTGTAGCCAAAACCACGCACTGTTTTTATTATAGTGGGGTTCTGAATATCATCCTCTAGTTTATCACGAAGGCGTTTTATGTAGACAGTGAGGGTATTATCGTTTACAAAGTCTCCAGCGATATCCCAAATTGATTCAAGAAGTTGCCCTCGTGAAAGAGGTATTCCGCGATTATTAAGAAGCACAAGTAACAAACGATATTCAAGGGCGGTAAGAAAAACATCTTTACCGTTTTTTGTGGCAATCCCTTTAATAGTATCTACCGTTACATTTCCTATTTTCATTAATGAACCTGCCCCGCCGGTAAGACGCAATATGTTCTTAATTCGAATTACCAGTTCTCTGGGACGGAAAGGTTTTGCGATGTAATCATCTGCGCCGAGTTCAAATCCTGTAAGAGTGCTAAGTTCATCACCTGATGCAGTTAGAAAAATGACCGGAACAGAAAAATTTCTTTTTATTTCGGGACATAGGGTAAAGCCGTTGCCGTCAGGCAAAGAAATATCCAACAAAACTAAATCGAACTTGTCCTTTAAAAGTCTGTCGAGTGCCTCACCGCGTCCCTGTGCACTCTCCACACAAAAGCCCTCGGAACTTAGAAAACGAGTAAGATTTTCTATGATATTTTTATCGTCTTCCACTAATAATATTTTGTTCATTTCTACCTCGCAAGTTCTTTATTACATTTACAGTATAACGGTAAAAATAACTTTTGTCTATAAAAAAGAAGGAAGCCCGACCGCCGAGGCCGTCAGACTTCCTTTAAACTAAAGACCGAAGATGTTAAATTCGCGGAGGATAAGAAAAGCGGTATATAAAAGGTAGGCAATAAAGATAGTTGTGCCTTCTACTCTGTTTACACGCTTTCCGGTAAATGAGAAAATAAGCATTCCTGTTGTTGCGACAAGCAAAATAATTGTATCTATCATCATTGCAGAATCTACTGTAAGAGGACTGCTGATTGTAACAGTTGCACCAAGAATAAAGAGCAGATTAAAGATATTAGAGCCGATGACATTTCCGACGGCTAGTTCGCTTTCACCCTTTTTAGAAGCAACAAACGAGGTTACAAGTTCTGGAAGCGAAGTTCCGATTGCACAGATTGTAAGGCCGACTAGGGTTTGGCTCATTCCCAAAGACAGTGCGAGGTCTTCGGCGCAGTTTACAACGAACTGACCGCCGGTTATTATCATTGCAAGGCCGACAATAAGCAGCAGTATGCTTTTAGGCATTGACATAAGTTTAGTTTGGTCGGTGGCTACTGTGCGGTTTTTAATACTTTTATAAAGTAGCCAACCAATGTATGAAACAAAAAGAACAAGGAGAATTATTCCTTCAAAAAGTTTGAGTTTTCCGTCCATTATCATTGGAATAAATAGAAGGGTTGTAGCAATTGCCCAAGGAAAATCTCTTTTAAGGGAATCTTTAAATATAGGAATAGGCATAACTATTGCACAAACTCCTAAAATAAAGAGCAGATTAAAAAGGTTTGAGCCGATAATATTACCAACCGCCATATCGGTTGCCTCGGTTTGACCGAAGAACCCCGCTTTAATACCTGCGGTAATACTAACTGCGGCTTCGGGGGTGCTTGTTCCCATTGCGACGATAGTGAGCCCTACTATTGCGGCAGAAATTCCAAGTTTTCGAGCAAACGAAGCGGCACCGTGTACAAAAATGTCGGCACCTTTTACAAGCAAGGCAAATCCGATTATAAGACCGCAAATCCAAAACACGTACATCATAAAAATTCCTCCCTTAAAATAAAAACAAGACTGCTACTGTAAAAATTACAGTAACAGTCTTGTCGTTTAATACATTATCCGACCCGTTAGGGTGTGATGACGAATAATATAACGCTATAAATAAAGCGCTGACTACTCCCTGTTAGAAAAAATATTAAATAATACCGTATGCTCTCATAATAATATATGCAAGATATACTGCATAAAGTGTTACCGAAACGGCGCCTTTTCCTTTTTGAAGTTTGGTTCCGTGAATAGAAAAGAGATACATCATAACGGTAAAACCTAAAAGAAGAATTGCGTCGATAAGAACGCCCGAAGCAAGACTAACTTCAACCGGATTAATAGTTGCAGCCATACCGAGAATGAAGAGCAGATTAAACATATTAGAGCCGACAACATTGCCGATTGCCATATCGCACTCGCCTTTTTTGGCGGCAACAATAGAGGTTACAAGTTCGGGCAGAGAAGTTCCGCAAGCGACAATGGTAAGACCTATAAGCATTTCGCTCATTCCAAGGTCTGAAGCAATTTTAGAGGCACTGTCTACAACGAGGTCTCCTCCGACAACTATAAGGGCGATTCCGATAACTAAGAATATTATACTCTTAAGCCAGGAAATATTTGTACCTTCGCTGTCTTCTGAAACGGTACGGTTTTTGATTGTTTTATAGACAACATAACCGATATACGAAGCGAAGAGAACAAGTAATACTATACCTTCGGCTCTTCCAATAGCGTTGCCTGACGCTATATTAAAGAAGGCTATCATAATAATAATGGCAACGGTTGCTAAAAGGTTCCAAGGGAAGTCCCGAACGAGAATTTCTTTGGTTGTTGGAACTTTAGTTATAAGCATACAAAAGCCAAGAACTACAAGAAGATTAAAAAGGTTTGAGCCGATAACATTACCAAGCGCGATTTCATTAGCGCCCGAAACCGAAGCCGAAATGCTAACCGCAGCCTCGGGGGCGCTTGTTCCCATTGCAACAATAGTAAGACCGATTATTGCGGGAGAAACGCCAAGTTTTTTTGCCACAGAAGCAGCGCCGTCAACAAAAATATCGGC
>JAZSLH010000093.1:0-6750 GCA_045535275.1 Acutalibacteraceae bacterium | reverse complement strand
TTGGCTTTATCGCAACAGGTTATGAAAACCTGCCAATCTTTAATATGATTAAGGATAAAGGCTTGGCGTGAGGGGTCAAGTTCACTCATAACATCATCTAAAATAGCAACGGGCTGTTCCCCCGTAATATCTTTTAGAGTTTTTGCTTCGGCAAGTTTAAGGGATAAAGCAACGCTTCTTTGCTGACCTTGGCTTCCGAAATTTCTTGCCGAAACTCCGTTAATTTTAAAATCAAGGTCGTCCCTATGAGGACCGACCGAAGTAATTCCCGAAAAAACATCGGTTTTTCGGCTCATATAAAGCCTTTCGGCTAAATCTTCAACAGGACAAAAGGGTAAATACTCAACCTCGAGTTCTTCTCTGAGCGAGGAAAGTTCCCTATAAATATCCGACGCATTTGCTGTTAGATGGGCACAGTATTTAATTCGGTAATCTACTATTTTTTGACCGAGAAGACTTATTTCATTTTCAAAAGCATCAAGCATATCGTTTGAAACGAGTTTTTTGTCCATACTTTTTAAAAGGGCGTTTCGTTGGGTTACCGCCTTTGTATAATCTTTTAAAACGGGAGCGTAACTCGGATATAACTGATAAATTGCAAGGTCAACAAATCTTCTGCGAAGAGCAGGGCCGTCTTTAACCGTTTGTAAATCAACCGGGGAAAAGACAACGGCACAAAAATTTCCCGCAAGAGCCGAAGCCGTTTTAAGTTTTTTGGTGTCAAGTTCGGCGTTTCGGCGGTTGGTAACGGTAATTTTAGCCTCTCGTTCAATTCCTCCGCTTATAAAATCGAGAGAAAGTTCTGCCTTTTGTTGACCGAAAGCAACAAGTTCTGAGTCTTTTGAAGTTCTGAAACTTTTTGCTCCCGTAAAAAGCCACAAACCCTCTATAAGATTTGTCTTTCCCTGGGCATTGTCGCCGTAAATTATATTAACCTTGTCGCAAAACTCTACTTCAAAGGGCAAAAGATTGCGAAAACCGCGTCCTGTTAGTTTTTTAGCCTTCATAGTCTACTTCCAGACCCTGACCTTCAAATTCGGCTGTATCCCCTTTTTTAAGTTTTTTTCCGCGCATTAAACAGGTTTCGCCGTTTACAAGAACCTCGCCGTTTTGAATTACCATTTTTGCGTGACCGCCGGTAGAGACAAAACCTGCAAGTTTTAAAGCACTGTCAAGTCTGATAAATTCTTCTTTTATAAAAATCTTCTTCATTTTCATATCTGTCAACTGTTCACTGTAAACTACTTTATTCTCATTGGCATTATCATATAAAGAAAACTGTCGCCGTTTATAGGCTCAATAAGGAAGCCTTCGCTTGAGCCTTTGAAACTCATTTTAACCTCGTCAGTTTCGGTAGCACGAAGAGCGTCAAGCAGATATTGAGCGTTTATACCGATTTCAAATTCGGGACCATTTAGTTCGGTTTCATAAGTATCTGTAGCACAGCCAACCGCAGAGATACATTTAAAGGTTGAAACAGGATTTCCCATTGAACAGCGTACAGGGGTAGTCAGTCGGTCGTTAACAACAAGAGAAATTCTTTCAACAATATCAATAATATCTCTGGTTTTAACAGTTAAGGTTTGTAAAAACTCTTTAGGAATAGCCTTTTCATAATTTACGAAAACTCCCTCAAGAAGACGGGAAACAAGAGTATAGCCGTCAATTTTGAAAGAAACAAGGGTTTTTGTAATATAAATATCAATATCTTCGCTGTCATCGGCAATAATTTTAACCGCTTCGCCGATTGCTTTGCCCGAAATAACAAAATTACAGTCAAAACTCGAAGAAATATTTTCTTTTCTTATTCCCATTCTTCTTCCGTCAATACCGATAAAACGGGCAATTCCCTTTTCAACCGTTATATTAAGACCGGTCAGAATAGGACGGGAGCCTTCGGTAGTAGCAACGGCAAAAAGTGTTCCTCTTACCATATCTTTAAGAAGACCGCCGTTTATTGTAATTTTTTCGGTTTCGGGGACAGAGGGCGTTTCGGGAAAGTCAAGCGCACTCATTCCCATAATGTCGAAAACGGCATTTGACGACCTGATATGGCACATAAGGCGTTCATCAGCCTCAACAGTAACCTGAACCCCGTCACTTCGGCGGAGAATTTCGGTAATAAGTTTTGCACTTATTACAATATCTCCCTCCTCTTCGCAAGAGGCATAGATTTCCTTTTTCATGCTCATTTCAAGGTTATAACTTACAAGGGTAATTTTTCCCTGTTCAGCCGAAATAAGAATTCCCTCTAAAACGGGTTGGCTTGTTTTTGTAACAATTCTTGAAAGATTTTGTACTGCCTCTAAAAGTTCGCTTCTAGCCGTAGTAAAACGCATACAGAAAACTCCTTAGTAATTAATAATCTTTAAAAATAGTAGTAATATTAGGGGGTGTTAAAAAGTTTAAAAAGTGGTTTTTTACCAGTATTCAAAAGAAGATTTTGGGTTTTGATAAAAATTTGATAGAAGTTTAATATGTTAATAACTTTTTCGTTATTAACAACATTGTTAATAATTTTGTGTTAATTAAGTTGAATAAGTAGAATAGGTAGGTCAGAAAAGAAACTTTACTCTTTTCTAAAATCTATCCTTCGGTTTTTAGATTTTTGATAATATCGTTAATGAGTTCTTTCTCACGGGGATTCTCTTTTGACCAACTTTCAATTTTCTTAACCGCATATAAAACGGTAGTATGGTCTTTACCGAAAGCCTCACCTATAGGCTTATAACCGAGTTCGGTAGTTTCCTTTGCAATATACATCGCAATTTGACGGGCTTTTGCAAGTTCGGCCGTTTTACGCTTCGAAATTATTTCGTTTTCCGAAACATCATAGGTACGGGCAACCTCGGCAATTATTTTTTCAATTTTTATAGGTTCGGGTTTGGTATCGTTAACTACCTCGCGGATTATGTTCTGAACAACGGCAATAGTCGGGGTATGGTTTTGAATATGGATAAGAGCCTGAAGTTTTTTAACAACCCCTTCAAGTTGGCGGGTGTTCATTTTAATATGTTCAGCAATATAGTGAACAAGGTTTTCTTCAACCGAAATTCCCAGAGATTCCGCCTTTTTCTTAATAATACCAACGCGGGTTTCGTAGTCGGGCGGGGTAATATCGGCGAAAAGGCCCATTTCAAGACGGTTTCTTATTCTGTCGTCAAGGGTTTTAACATCTTTTGGCGGCCTGTCCATTGTAAAGACTAACTGTTTTCCGCCCTGATGAAGAGCGTTAAAGGTGTTAAAAAATTCTTCCTGGGTCTGCTCTTTTCCTGCGATAAACTGAATATCGTCGATAAGCATAACATCAAGATTACGGAACCTTGCACGGAAAAGGTCGGCAGTACCGGTATGAATTGCTTCAATAAGGTTGCTTGTGAATTCTTCACAGCGGACATATTCCACACGCTTTTCGGGGAACTTTTCCTTAATTCTGTTACGAATAGCGAGCATAAGGTGGGTTTTACCAACGCCCGACGGTCCGTATATTACAAGAGGGTTATAGATAATTCTCGGATTGTCGGCAACCGCCATTGAAGCGGCGTGGGCAAAGCGGTTACAAGAGCCCATTATGAAATTATCAAAGGTAAAACTGTCTTCAAAGGAAGAATTTGCGGGAGTAACGGTGTTTTGAAGAATTTTTCCGTTTTCGTCCTGGGCAACAATTTTAATTTCCATATCAATACCCATAATTTCCATAATACAAGGTTTAATTATGTGCATATAATTAGACTCAATAATCTGCTTTTTATAATCTGAATAAATTCCGAGAACCATTTCGCCGTTTCGAATTTCAAGAAGACGAAGGTCTTTAAACCACACGTTGAAGGAAATTTCGGTCATTTTTTTCTTTAATTCTTCACAGACGGCCTGCCAAATATCAGTTAAAGATTCTATCTGCATTTTTTTCTCCCTTTCGTTTTTGTCATATTCTATTTTAAAATAAGAAAATTAAAATTACCACGACATAATATACACATAAAAGTATATCACAGTTGTTCACATTTTTCAATGATAAATTTAATAATTATATATATTATAATATATTTATATTAGGAGGTCAAAAAAAGACGAAAAATAAAGGTAGATTTTATAAGGAAAATATGATATAATTCACTAAAGACAAAGGTCTGAAAATTTTAATGAGGTGTTTTAAATGAAAAAGTTAATTGCTTTAATTTTGGCTGTTTGCCTTTTTGGTACCCTTGTTGCCTGCGGGGGCAGTACTACCGACAACAGCAGTACCCCGTCGGGTCAAGGCTCAAACTCCGGCAGTGCCGTAGTAAATGTTGCCGATTTTGCGGGTTGCTGGAAACTTCAAAACGGCTCGGTTGATACTATTAAAATCGACGCAGCCACCAGTACCGTTACTGCCTATGACGCAAACGGATATAAAATTTCGGTTTTCCCCGTTGTTGCTACCGAAAATGGAATTGTTCTTAAAATGGGAACTTTGGGAAATGTAACCCTTGAAGATGCTACCTCCCTTACAATAACCGCTGAACCTATGGTTACAAAACAGCCCGAAATTGTTGGAAAATATACCTATATTACAGGCGACCTTCCAGATGATACCGCCCTTGAGATTAAGGCTGACGGAAAGTACACCCTTTCAGGTTCTAACAGCGACTACGGTCCTTATACCTATAAGAATATGACCGTTTCCTTAACCCCCACCACAAATCTTCTTTGGGTAGTAGATTATGAGGTTATCGGCGGCGGAAAAATTCTTTATAGCGAAGAAAAGGGAAGAGTTTTCGTTTCTAATTCGGCTTTAAGCGACAACTCGGTTAAGGCTGTTGCAAACCAGTGTGCTCTTATGGCTAACGAGTGGAAAGCAGAAGACGGAAGCCTTTCGGTTACCTTCGACAAAAACGGAAAACTTCTTGTTAGCGGAGCAGAAACTGCAGTTTGGTATCCCACAGCAACCGGTGCAACGGTTGAATACACAGACGGTCAGACCGACTATGTAGAGATTAAAGACGGAAAAGTTACTCTTAACTACTTCGGAAAAACCCTTGCAAAATAAGAAAAATTTAAAAGAGCAAGACCTGGGATAACAGGTCTTGCTCTTTTTTCATATTCGTTGAATTTTTCTCATATACTCCATTAGGAGTTGATTGTATGAGAGAAACAGCACAGGACAGAGCCGTAATTCTGGGGGAATATATTCTTGACACCGGGGCAACCGTAAGGGCGGCGGCAAAGGTTTTTAAGGTCTCAAAATCTACAGTACATAAAGATGTTACCGAGCGACTTAAAAGAGAAAATCCGAGGCTCTACCGCCAGGTAAAAAAGGTGCTTGAAAAAAACAAACGGGAAAGACACATTCGAGGCGGACTTGCTACAAGAGAGAAATATTTGGGACATAGAAATTAAAGCCACTCCGTTTGCTAAAAAAAGCACCCGAAGGTGCTTTTTTTTACATCTTAACCGTAACAATATGCTTCTTTCCGTCTCGGGGGTTGGGGATAACAGAGGTGCACTTCTCGCCGTCGAAGGTATACTCTGTCGCCTCTGTGGGACGGGCAAATCCGATGCCCTTCTCTACCGTGATATCAAACTCTGTGCCGTCAACACGGACTACATAGTTTGCGCGCTCAGTATCAAAAGGAAGAACGGGCTTGAGGTCGATACCGCCGTCCACGTGATTGATACCGAGGAATTCATATACTGTGAGAGAAAGCCAGCTTGCAGTACCTGAAAGCATAGGTCCGATATTTTCTCCCGTTTCGCTGTTATTATACTGTGTGCAGAAGCGGGGGTTACCCTTTGTGATATAGGGGGTCTTGAGGGTCTGGTAAGGAAGAACAAGGTCAAGCATCCAGAATGCTGTTTCGGCAAAATCGGCTGCCAGCTTTTCATCCTTGATCACCTTACAAGCCTTGAACATTGCGGCTGTTGCCATCATTGTTGCATGCTTGAACACCGCTCCGTTTTCACGGTCTCCGCGGAAATAGTGGTCCATTGCCGTAGTTTCGGAAACCTTATCAAGATCGCAGGGGGATGTCAACGTCAGACCTGCGGGAGTCTTGATATATTTATTGACAGAATCAAGCATGATTCGCATCTGCTCCTCAGTTGCACACCCTGCAAGGAGGGCCCAGGAGAAGGAATTGAGCCAGTATGAGCCGGGAAATTCGGGATTAAGAGAAAGTCCGTCTCCGCCTGCACCCAGGTATGTATATCCCTTTTCAGGGTTATTGATAAGGCAGCGTGCAAAGAAGTCACCCTTCCATGCATGAGCCTGAATATTATCGCAAAGAGTAGCACACTTTTCGCGGAGCCACTTTGCTTCCTCTACTCTACCTGAAAGATCGGCAAGCTCTGCCATATTATCATAAGCAACCTTGAGAAGGAATGCGTTCATTACGCTCTCGCAGTAGTGGCTCTCAAAGCGATCACCCCACTTCTGCCCCTTCTCTTCTATCTGCTTGCGGTAAAGCTCCATTTTTTCGGGAGCGCTGATAGAATCGTAGTCAAGCTTTAAGCAATCGTTCCAGTCGAGGTGGTCAAGGAGAGGAAGTCCGTGATCACCGACGGAGATACATCCGGAATAGAAGACAGATGCCATCATTGTATCAAATATGGTTCGCGTCTTACCTTCGCATCCTGCAATGGGAAGCTCCATATTTACAAAATCAATATCGCCTGTGAGCATTACGTATCTGTAAACTGCCTGCATAAGCCACAGCTGGTCGTCGCTTCCGACGCCGATACCGTCGCCGCCCCAATAGAAGTTATGGTATG
>JAZSLH010000152.1:0-11606 GCA_045535275.1 Acutalibacteraceae bacterium | reverse complement strand
AAATTTTTATAAAAAATTTGGACTAACCCATTGTAATGTATGTAGAGCATAATTAAATTTTTTCAAATTTAATTATGCAAAAGCCGATAAAATCGGCTTGTCGGAACGCTTTTTAGCGTTTCGACATTCTATAATCATTATAATTATAATAACATCGTATTTTAAAGGAGAATAAAAATGGATAAGACAAAAAGAAATGCAGTTATCGCTGGTAACTGGAAAATGAACAAAACCCCCGCAGAGACAACCGCTCTCATTAACGAAATGAAACCCCTCGTAGCAGGTGCAGACTGTGATGTAGTTCTTTGCGTACCTTTTGTTGATATTGCCGCTGCAGTAGAGGCTGCAAAAGGCTCTAACATTAAAATTGGTGCCGAAAATGTTCACTTCAAGGCTTCGGGTGCCTATACCGGCGAAGTTTCTGCCGAAATGCTTACCGCTTGCGGCGTAGAATATGTTGTAATCGGCCATAGTGAACGTAGACAATACTTCGGCGAAACCGACCAAACCGTTAACCTTCGCACCCTTGCTGCTGTAAATGCAGGTCTTACCGCTATCGTTTGCGTTGGCGAAACTCTTGAACAGCGTGAACTCGGCTACACCGAAACCCTCCTTAAATTCCAAACTAAAATGGCTCTTACAAACGTATCTGCCGATGCACTAAAAAACATTATCATCGCTTATGAGCCCGTTTGGGCAATCGGTACAGGCGTTACCGCTACCGCCGACCAGGCAGACGAGGGTAACGGCTATGTCCGCGAGGCTATTGCCGAGGTTTACGGTAAAGAGGTTGCCGAAACCGTTACTATTCAGTACGGCGGTTCTATGAACGCTAAAAATGCTGATGAACTTGTTTCAAAGGTTAATGTTGACGGAGGTCTTATCGGCGGTGCTTCCCTTAAGGCTGAAGATTTCAGCATTATTGTAAAAGCCGCTAGTAAATAATTGGAGTAGTTTATGAAAAAACCTTTAGTTTTAACTATTATGGACGGCTTTGGCTTTAACGACAACAAAGAGGTTAACGCTATTGCCGCTGCAAACACCCCCCGTCTTGACGAAATTTTCGCAAAATACCCAACCACTTCAATCGGTGCTTCGGGAATGGATGTTGGTCTTCCTGACGGACAAATGGGTAATAGTGAGGTAGGCCACACCAATATCGGTGCGGGAAGAGTTGTCTATCAGGAACTGACCCGAATTACTAAATCGGCAAAAGATGGTGACATGAAAACCAACGAAGCCTTTGTAAAGGCTATCGAAAAGGTTAAGAAAAACGGCTCTGCTCTTCATCTTATGGGTCTTTTGTCCGATGGTGGAGTACACAGCCATATTGAGCACCTTTATGCCCTTGTTGAAATGGCAAGAGATGCAGGAATAAAGGAAATATATATTCACGCACTGCTTGACGGACGTGACGTTCCTCCCGCTTCAGCGGCCGACTTTATTGCCGCCGCTAATGCAAAATTCAATGAACTTGGTGCCGGTAAAATCGCTACCGTTATGGGCCGTTTCTACGGAATGGACCGCGATAACCGTTGGGACCGAGTTGAAAAGGCCTATGCCGCTTTAGTTTATGGGGCAGGAATTCAGGCAGACGATGCCGAAAAGGCTGTCAGAGCGTCCTATGAGGTAGTTGACGCAGACGGTAAAAACCTTACCGACGAGTTCGTTCTTCCAACCGTCATTTCGGGCACAAAGCGTATTTCCTCGGGCGATAGCGTTATCTTTTTTAACTTCCGTCCCGACCGTGCTCGTGAAATTACACGCACCTTTGTAGACGATGCTTTCGACGGCTTTGAGCGTAAGGGTGGAAGACCTGACGTCTTCTATGTTTGTATGACCCAGTATGACGCTTCAATGCCGAATGTTGAGGTCGCCTATAAGCCTCAGTCCCTTAAAAACACTCTTGGCGAATTCCTCAGTGATAAGGGTCTTACCCAACTTCGTATTGCCGAAACCGAAAAGTACGCCCACGTAACCTTCTTCTTTAACGGTGGCGTTGAGGTTGAATACAAGGGAGAAGACAGAATTCTTGTTAAAAGTCCTAAGGTTGCAACCTACGATATGCAACCCGAAATGAGTGCTGTTCCCGTTTGTGATAATGTTGTTGAGGCGATTGAAAGCGGTAAATACGATGTTATAATTCTTAACTTCGCAAACTGCGATATGGTAGGCCATACAGGGATTTTCTCTGCCGCCGTTACCGCTGTTGAAACGGTTGACGAATGTGTCGGAAGAGTTTGTGATGCTACCCTCAAAATGAACGGAGTAGTGCTTATTACGGCCGACCACGGCAATGCCGACTGTATGATTGATACTGACGGTTCGCCCTTTACCGCCCACACAACCAACCCCGTTCCATTTACGGTTGTCGGTAAAGACTGTAAACTCCGCGAGGGCGGAAAACTCTGCGATATTGCACCTACAATTATTAAACTTTTAGGGCTTGAAAAACCCGCCGAAATGGACGGACAAAGCATTATAATCGACTAATAAAAAACGAGGTATCGAAAGATACCTCGTTTTTTACTGTCAACTGCAAAATGTTTACAAAAAGTCTTTATTTTTATTCTCTTTTATGATACAATATACTATGTATAGATATGTGAAACGAAAGGGGGAACCTGTGGTGCTTAAAAAGTTTATCTGTTTGGTTTTAACGGCTATTTTAATGTTTTTGCTTTCGGGCTGTAGTCTGTTCGACGGCAGTGTAGACGATATGCTTATTCCGCCGAAACTCGAAGGAGATATGCGTCCCGTTCAAGAGGCACTTGAAGACGCCGCAGGACAGGATATTACCCTTCGTTACCCCGAAACCGGAGAATACCGTTCGGCAATTATTCTTAAAGACCTTAATAATGATGCCGAAAAAGAGGCAATCGCACTTTATAGCGTTACTGCCGACAGTACCGTTACAATGCATATAAATGTAATCGCCTCTTCCGATAAAGAATGGCAAAGCAAGGGTGATATGAGCCTTGTCGGAAACGGAATTGAAAAGGTTTCCTTTGCCGATTTAGACGGAGACGGTTCTCTTGAAATAATTGTCGGTTGGCTCGTTTTCGGCACAGTTGACAAAAAAATAGGAGTTTATTCTTATAACGGCGAAACCCTTGTCCAGTGTGCCCTTGAGCAATATACAAATTTCCTTTGTGTCGATATGACGGGAGACGGAGTCAAAGACCTAACCCTTGTTCATCTTAATTCTGCCGAAAAAAACGCTTGTGCAAAGGTCTTTTCCCTTACAACCGGAGGTATAGCCGAGGTAGGAAAAGTTGTTCTCGACGGCGGAGTCACTTCATATTTAACCCCTGTAATCTCTTCGCTTCGTGACGGCACCCCCGCAATATATGTTGATGCCGTAAAAGGTTCGGGAATGCTTACCGAAATTCTTTGGTTTAGCGGCGGAACGCTTAAAACGGTTTACGATAGTTCAGCCCCCGAGGCAAACCTCACCTACCGCGAAAACTCGGTTACAAGCCGTGACTATAACGGCGACTCGGTTATAGATATTCCGCTTTCGGAAATTCTCGTTTCAACCGCTTCACTTGCCGATGTAGATAAGGTCTATTTTACCAACTGGAGTGATTTTGACGGACACAGTTTCCGCACTCTCTCGTCCTCTTTTGTCAACATTTCCGACGGCTACAGTCTGACTGTTCCTGCCCAGTGGAAAGACAAAATTTATCTGCTTCGCAGAACCGAACAGCGAATGCGTGTAATCTACAGTTACGACCCGAGCAAAAAAACTTCGGGAAAAGAATTGTTCAGAATTGCCGTTGTTGCCGATACCCACTATAAAAGTGAAGATTATTTAGACAAAGGTTACTTTGAGTTGGCAAAGGAAAAAGGACTTGTCTATCTTGCAAAAGTAACAGAGCACAACTCTTTTGAAATAAACGAAAAAACTGTTTTGTCAATGTTTGAACTTATAAAATAGGAGAATAGTATGAAAAAAATACTTATTGTCGAAGACGAAGAAGCCATAAGAAGTTTTGAAGCAATAAACCTTAAACGCGTAGGCTACACAACGGTTGAAGCAGGAAGTGGCGAAGAAGCCCTTCAGATATACGACGCCGAGCCGGATTTTGATATTGCTCTTTTGGATATATCAATGCCCGGAATGGACGGCTTTACCCTTTGTACTGAACTTCGTAAAAGAAGTCAGACCCTTGGTATAATAATGCTGACGGCAAGAACACAGGAAATGGATAAAATAAGCGGTCTTATGATGGGTGCCGACGATTATATAACTAAACCCTTCAGCCCTACAGAACTTCTTGCCCGTGTTGATTCTCTTTACCGCCGTGTCGGAATGAATAACAGCGCGTCCGCTAAGTCAGATGAGATTAAACTTGGTGATTTTGTGCTTAATATGCGTCGTCATACTTTGCAGAAAAATGGCAAGGATATAGAACTGACACAGGTTGAATTTCAAATTATTGAATATTTCTTTACAAACCCCGATGTTGCCCTTGACAGAACCGATATTTTAAACAAGGTTTGGGGAAACAGTTATTTTGGAGAAGAAAAAATAGTAGATGTAAATATCAGGCGTCTTCGAATGAAAATAGAAGACGAGCCCTCCTCGCCTAAATATCTTATGACGGTCTGGGGAATGGGTTATAAATGGAACAGCAAAAACTAAAGTTCAATTAAAGGAATAAAAGTGAGGTGAGAGCAGTGAATTTGGAAATCAAGTTTAAAAGTATAGCGTGGAAATGGGTTGTAAACTTTTTACTCGTCATTTTTATTGTTATATTTGCTCTCGAAATCATTTTTTGTGCCTTTATCCGTTCCTACTATGTTTCCGAGGTTCAGGGAATTGCGAAAGAATATGCTCAGACCATTATTACACCGCTTCGTGACTGTTCCCCCGAAAATTTAGAGTCTACCGCAAGAGGCTACTGTGAAAGTTTTGAATATAAAGACAAAATGGAGATTCAGGTTCTCGATAAAAACGGAAATGTCCTAATCTCAACTACAGGTTTTGACTACACTCCCAATTCAATGCCCGACTATACCCGTGCAGTTTCGTCACAAGGAAGTGCTTATTGGACGGGCAAAAGTTTAACAGGAGAAAAAATTATTTGCGAAACTACCGTTTTAAGCAGCGACTCCGGAGAACTGCTGGGTGCGGTAAGATGGACAGTTTCTCTTGCTAATGTAAACCGACATATTCTGTGGGTTTCTCTCGTTGCTATTTTTATCGGACTTGCAATACTTGCCGTTATTTTAACCTCGGGAATGTATTTTGTAACCTCTATTGTCCGCCCGATAAGAGATGTAAGCAATGCCGCAAGAAAAATCGCTATGGGTGATTTTGGTACAAGAATCGAAATTCAGGAAAACAACGAAATCGGAGAACTTTGCGACTCTATTAACTATATGGCGGGGGAACTTCAACAGGTTGAGAATATGAAGAACGACTTTATTTCTTCGGTTTCCCACGAACTGCGTACCCCCTTAACCGCCATTCGCGGCTGGGCCGAAACGGCGAAAATGTCAGTAGGCTTCGACGAAGAAACGGTAGGAAAAGGTCTGGATGTGGTCCTTAAAGAGTCTGAACGTCTTGGCTCTCTTGTAGAAGAACTGCTCGACTTTTCCCGTATGCAGTCGGGACATCTACCTGTTACCTTCGCGGAGTTTGATTTGCTCACTATTCTTAGCGAAGCGGCAGATATGTACCTGGAACTTGCAAAAAAACAAAATGTCGAACTTGTTTATGTGCCCCTAAAGCAAAGCGTTTGCTGTATGGGAGATGCTAACCGCATAAAACAGGTTTTCATAAATGTAATCGATAACGCCCTTAAATATAATCAGTCGGGCGGACAAATTCTTATAGAACAAAAAATTCAGGACGACTGTATTCAGGTTGCGGTAAGTGATACCGGTGTCGGAATTGCCGCGGCCGACCTTGACAGAGTTAAAGAAAAGTTCTATAAAGCAAATAAACAGGTAAGAGGTTCGGGTATCGGCCTTGCCGTTGCCGATGAGATTATCAAGCAACACAACGGACTTTTACTTGTAGACAGTACCGAGGGAATCGGAACAACCGTTACGGTTGTGCTTCCCGTACTCGATAAATTAAAAGGAGATAATAATGAGTCTTAAAAAAACCAGTATCGGAGGTCAGGCTCTGATAGAGGGTATTATGATGCGAGGTCCTAAAAAAACCGTAATGGCGGTCAGAAAAAAGGACGGAAGCATTGAAACGATAAATCAGAATTTCAGTAATTTAAAGGATAAATGTTTCCTTTTTAAGTGGCCCGTAATAAGAGGCGTTGTCGGCTTTATTGAATCTATGACTGTCGGATATAAGGCTATGATGCAGTCGGCAGAAATTTCCGGCTACCTTGACGAAGAAAATATAAAGGAAGAAACAAATAAGGAAAAGAAAAGTTCGTCTGCGTTAATGAGTGTGCTAATGACCGTTGCAACTATTCTTGCGGTTGCCCTTTGCGTTGTCCTCTTCTTGTGGCTTCCCGAAAAGGGCTTCGAGGCGGTAAACTTTTTAGCCTCTCTTGCGGGTTTAAATTTTGAAGCCTTCCGCTCGGTCTTTGTAGGAATAATTAAAATACTTATTTTCTTTGCCTATATGATAGCCGTTTCCTATATGAAGGACATAAAACGGGTATTTAGTTTCCACGGTGCAGAACATAAAACAATCTTCTGCTACGAAGCAGGGGAGGAACTAACGGTTGAAAATGTGAGAAAACAGAAGCGTTTCCACCCCCGTTGCGGAACCTCTTTTATGATGCTTATGTTGGTTGTCAGTATCTGTGTAACCCTTCTTCTAGATATCGCTTTTCCTGCCCTTACCGCCGACAATATGGTCTGGCTTCGTATACTTATTAAACTTCCTCTTATTCCCGTAATTTGCGGAATAGGTTATGAACTTATAAAAATTTGCGGAAGATACGATAATTTTATTACCCGTATAATTGCCGCCCCTGGACTCTGGTTCCAAAGAATTACGGTTAAAGAACCCGACGACTCTATGATTGAGGTCGCAATCGCCGCAATGAAAGAGGTTATCCCCGAAAACGAGGACGAGGATAAATGGTAATGCAAATCCCTGCCGCTATTCGCTACGCAAAAGAGGCTTTAAACGGAATTTCCGATGAGCAAACCCTTGAGGCAAAACTCATAGTTGCAAATCTGACCGATACCGAGCCAAACCGCCTTAATTTTTCAAACAAAACGGTTGACCATAAAGAGATTGATAAAATAATTAAAAGACGCCGTCTTGGAGAACCTCTTCAGTACATTTTCGGTAAATGGTGGTTTTATAAAAGCGAGTTTTTAGTCGGTAAAGGTGTTCTTATTCCAAGGCAAGACACTGAACATCTTGTCGAAACGGGCCTTGAACTTATAAAAAACATCGAAAACCCAGATGTAGTAGATTTGTGTTCGGGAAGCGGTTGTGTCGCAATAAGTATTGCAAAAGACCGCCCCGATGCAAAGGTTTTGGCGGTCGAAAAATACAGCGAGGCGTATGACTGGCTCCTAAAAAACATAGAGTATTGTCATAGCACAAACGTAACGCCCCTAAAGTCAGATGTCCTTTGTCCTTTAAAGGAAAATTATGACCTTATAGTCTGTAATCCTCCTTATATTCCGCAAGGTGAAAAAGAAACCTTGTCAAAAGAGGTTTTAACCGAGCCTCATACCGCCCTCTTTGGCGGAGAAGACGGACTCTTTTTCTACCGAGAAATCTCAAAAGCGTGGAAATCAAACCTTAAAAAAGGCGGCTATCTGGCCTTTGAAGTAGGAATTAAGGAAGCCGACGCGGTTGCCGAGATTCTTAAAGCCGAGGGCTTTACCGAAATCAGCATAAAAAAAGACCTTTTAGGAATTCAAAGGGTAGTTTTTGGGACAGTAAACAATGTATAATAATAACAAATAAAGATAAAGGTGGTAAAAATTATGTCAGAAGATAAGAATAAGGCATTAGCGACAGCCCTCTCTCAAATTGAAAAGCAGTTCGGTCAGGGCGCGGTTATGCGTCTTGGAGAAAATATGGGAATGCAGGTTGAACACATTAAAACCGGCTCTATTTCTCTTGATTACGCTCTTGGAATAGGCGGAATGCCCAAGGGAAGAATTGTTGAAATTTACGGCCCCGAATCGTCGGGTAAAACCACTTTAGCCCTTCATGTTGTCGCCGAGGCACAAAAGGCAGGAGGCACAGCCGCCTTTATTGACGTTGAACACGCTCTCGACCCCGTTTATTCAAAGGCTCTTGGCGTCGATATTGACTCCCTCCTCGTTTCCCAGCCCGATACAGGAGAACAGGCGCCCGAAATTACCGAAGCCCCTGTTCGTTCGGGTGCTATTGATGTTGTTGTAATCGACTCGGTTGCTGCCCTTGTTCCCAAGGCCGAAATCGAGGGCGAAATGGGGGATAGCCATGTCGGACTTCACGCCCGTTTAATGTCGCAATCTCTTCGTAAACTCGCGGGTGCTATCTCTAAATCCAACTGTATTGCAATTTTTATTAACCAACTTCGTGACAAAATCGGCGTAATCTATGGAAGCAGTGAAACTACTACCGGCGGACGTGCCCTTAAGTTCTATGCTTCGGTTCGAATTGATGTCCGCCGAATTGAAACAATTAAATCGGGCGGAGAAATGATTGGCTCCCGTACTCGTGCAAAGGTTGTTAAAAACAAGGTTGCGCCCCCCTTCCGTGAGGCAGAGTTTGATATTATGTACGGAAAGGGAATTTCCTATGTCGGCGAACTTGTCGACATGGGACTCAAATATGATATTTTAAGACGTTCAGGTGCCTGGTTCTACTATGGCGAAACCCGTCTTGCCCAAGGCAGAGATAATGTTAAAAATCTGCTCGAGGATAACAGCGAACTCGCAAAAGAGATTGAAACAAAACTCATATCCGCAATGAACGGAGAAGCGGTCGAACAAACCGCCGTTTCCTTAAATCTTGAACCGACAGAAGAAACCCAGAAAACACCCCGTCGTAAAAAGGTAAATATTGATATTGCGGTTGACGACTAATGAAGATTATCGCTTTACAAAACCGTCGCAAGTGCCTAACATCAGTAACTCTTGAAGACGGGAGTGAACTTCTTCTCGATACCGAAATTGTAATAGCAAAGGACTTAAAACCGGGCGTCTTTATAGACGACCCGGACGCCCTTGTTTATGAGTCTGATTATAAAAGGGCAAAATCTCGTGCCCTTTGGTATCTTTCCCGTGCCGACCACACCGAAAAAGGTTTGACCGAAAAACTTCAAACGGCGGGTTTTACTCAAACGGCTGTAGAAAACGCCGTAGAAAGAATGAAAGAACTCGGCCTTATTGACGACGCAAAATATGCCTCCCGTCTGTGCGAGGCTTTAAGTCAAAGCGGGGCTAGTCAGCGTGAAATTTACTTTAAACTTATAAAAAAAGGTGTACCGAGTGACCTTGCCAAACAAACGCTTGAGGGCGAACAGGCAGAAGAATACGATAAGATAGTGTACCTTTTAAAAACAAAATATTATTCAAAACTTTCTTCAAAGGAAGAAATAGAAAAAACAGTAAATTCTCTTGCTCGAAAAGGTTTCTCTTTTAGCGATATTAAAGAAGCCCTTCGGCAGTATAACGAGGAAATAATTTATAACGAGGATATGTAATGGCATATAAAGTTAGCGTGGTATCTCTCGGATGCCCGAAAAATCAGGTCGACGCCGAAATGATACTTGCCTCTTTAAGTAAAGCAGGTCTTGAAATTACCCCCGCTGAAGCCGAGGCAGATGCAATAATAATCAACACCTGCGGCTTTATTGAAGAAGCAAAAAAAGAGGCAATCGAGAATATTCTTGAAGCCGCCGCATATAAAAGTAACGGAAACCTTAAAGCACTTATTGTTACGGGCTGTCTTGCCGAAAGATATAAGGACGATATTACCGAAGAAATTCCTGAGGTCGATTTAGTTGTCGGAATCGGCTCAAACTCCAAAATTGCCGAACTTACCGTATCGGCAATTGAGGGAAAGGCTAAAAACTCTTTTGGACCAAAAGAGGTCCTCGATTTAAACGCCGAGCGTATTCTCGGCGGCTATCCCTTTTCGGCATATCTTAAGATTTCCGACGGTTGCGATAACTGCTGTACCTATTGTGCTATTCCTAAAATAAGGGGAAGACTTCGCAGCCGAAAGATTGAAGATGTTTTAACCGAGGCAAAAAAACTTGCCGAAAACGGCGTTAGTGAACTTATCGTTGTCGGTCAGGATACTACCGCATACGGAGAAGACCTCTATGGAGAGTCTAAACTCCCCGAACTTTTAAGCGAACTTTGTAAAATAGAAAAACTTCATTGGATAAGAACCCTCTATACCTACCCCGAAAGAATTACCGACGAACTTTTAGAGGTTATATCAAAAAACAAAAAACTTGTTAAATATCTTGATATGCCTCTTCAACACGCCGACGGCGAAATTCTCAAGAGAATGAACCGAAAAGGAAATAGAGAAAGTCTTACCGCCCTTGTTCAAAAAATAAGAGAAAAAATTCCCGAAATAACCATTAGAACAACCTTTATAACCGGCTTCCCCGGAGAAACCGATGAGCAGTTTTGCTCTCTTCACGAATTTATCAAGGAAGTTCGTTTTGATAGGCTCGGTTGCTTTACATATTCTGCCGAGGAAGATACTGCCGCTGCCCTTTTTGAAAATCAAATAGCCGAGCAGACAAAACAGGACAGAATGGAACTCATAATGGCTGACCAGATGACCATCGCCGCCGAAAAGAACGAAGAAAAAATCGGCTCGGTAGTAGAAGTGTTAATCGAGGGCTTTGACGATTATATTAAATGTTATTTTGGAAGAAGCACAGCCGACGCCCCCGAAATTGACGGCAAGGTCTTCTTTACAAGCGATACTCCGCTTGTTATCGGCGACTATGTTTATGTGCTTGTAAACGACTGTTTAGAATATGATTTGTTAGGAGAAAAGACAGATGAACCTACCCAATAAACTAACACTGCTTCGAATAATTTTAACCCCGATTTTTATGGTTGCTTTAATGGTTGATTTACCGTTTAACTACTTTGTTGCAATGCTTATTTTTATTGTTGCTTCAATTACCGATATGCTCGACGGAAAAATTGCAAGAAAACAAGGCCTTGTTACCGACTTTGGTAAATTTATGGACCCCCTTGCCGACAAAATGCTCACTACCGCCGCCTTTATCGGCTTTTTGGCAAAAGGAATAGGCTCGGGTATGGAATGGATTCTCTTTATCGTCCTTTTCCGTGAATTTATGGTTTCCTCAATTCGCCTTGTCGCCGCTTCTTCGGGCGGAAAGGTTATTGCCGCTAATATCTGGGGAAAACTTAAAACCGTTTCCCAAATTGTCGCAATAATTTTTGCCCTCGTTGTTGCCCAGATTATGCAAATCGTCGGTTGGTTTAACATTCCGTTTGAGGTTATGTCGGTAGTCGGACGGGTCGAACAAATTGCCGTATCGGTACCTCTTTGGATTTCTGCAATCCTCTGTGTAATTTCGGGTGTGATTTATTTACTCGACAACAAAGATTTCATAAAACAGGCAAAATAATAGTAGACAAAAACAAAAAAGTTGATATAATAAGTATAGATA
>JAZSLH010000041.1:0-2282 GCA_045535275.1 Acutalibacteraceae bacterium | reverse complement strand
GGGTATAGGCCGCTGGGGAAATTTCTTCAATCAAGAGGCTTTCGGCGGACCTACGGGAAGCGACTTCTGGGGAATGACAAGTGAAAATGTTGTGTCTAAATTTATTATAGAAGATTTAGACCCTAATGCACTTGCCCACCCTTGTTTCCTTTATGAGTCGGTATGGTGTATAGCAGGTGCAGTGCTGTTGCACTTTATCTCTAAAAAGAGAAAGTTTTCGGGACAGATTGCGCTTTCTTACTGCATTTGGTATGGTTTTGGCAGAGCAATAATCGAAACAATGCGTACCGACAGTCTTGCAATAATTCCTATTGCCGACGGAACCGACCTTGCCTTCTTTAATAGAGTGTCCTTTGTTCTATCCCTCCTTATTTGTATAGTTGCCGCTGTTCTTCTTGTAATTTTAATAAAAAAGAACAAAACCTTGGAGTTGGAAAAAGGCTACAACCTTGAATTTGAAAGCGTTAACGAAGAGCAGTCAACTGATATTGAAGAGGATTTTACAAAAGCAGAAGAGGAGAACGAGTAATGGCAAAACTAATTGATGGAAAAATAATTTCTGCGGCGGTTAAAGCAGAAGTTGCAAAAGAAACCGAAGAATTAAAGAAAAAGGGGGTTACTCCCGGCCTTGCGGTAATAATTGTCGGGGAAGACCCTGCCTCTAAAGTGTATGTTGCAAATAAAGAAAAGGCTTGCGAGCAAATGGGCTTTGCTTCTTTTAAATATGCCTTGCCTGAAAACACAACTCAAGAAGAACTTATTGCTTTAATCGAGGAACTCAATCTTAAAAAAGAGGTAAGCGGAATTCTCTGTCAACTGCCCTTGCCAAAACATTTAAATGAAGAACTCGTTATAAATACGATAATTCCCGAAAAGGATGTAGATGCATTTCACCCTCAAAATGTGGGTAAAATTATGATAGGCGAGTTTGATTTTCTTCCATGTACTCCTGCGGGTGTTATGGAAATGCTCAAATATGAAAATATTGATATAACGGGTAAAGAATGTGTTATAATCGGGCGTTCTAATATTGTCGGCAAACCAATGTCTATGCTATTGCTTCATAAAAACGGTACGGTCACTGTTTGCCATTCAAGGACAAAAAATTTAGCCGAAGTAACAAGAAGAGCCGATATACTTGTCGCCGCTGTCGGCAGAGCAAACTTTGTCACAGCCGATATGGTTAAAGAGGGTGCGGTCGTCATCGATGTCGGTATCAACCGATTAGAAAACGGAAAACTCTGCGGAGGTGTAAACTTTGCCGAGGTTGAGCCGAAAGCCTCCTATATTACCCCCGTTCCCGGCGGAGTAGGACCAATGACAATAGCAACCCTTATGAAGAATACTCTCACCGCCGCAAAAAAGCAGAACGGAATTTAAAATTTACGATGAGTTCATATTTTCTTTAAAAAAATTCTAAATAAAAACGATATATTAATACTAAAAAATTGTTTTAAGGTGGCTCTTTATGGAAGATAACAAATTTAATATGGAAAGTCAGTCGGCTTACACCCCGCAAAAGCCTAAAAAAAAGAAAGAGAAAAGATTTTCTCTTTCAACGGTTATCGTGTCGGTCGCTCTTGCGGTTATTATCGGTGCCTTAAGCGGCGGAATTGTTGCGGCTACAATAGGTACTTTAGGTTATTTTAAACTTTCAAATTCAAATAGCCAGGCTGCCGAAGGCACAAATAACGGTACTGTCAATATAAATGTAGAAAATGTTGACGAAAATCTTGCCGTTGCCGTTGCTAAAAAGGTAACACCAAGCGTTGTCGGAATAAGAACAACTACAAAGATTGCTAACTTTTTTGGCGGCGTTGAGGAATCTTCGGGAGAAGGTTCGGGCGTTATCTATAAATCTGACGGATATATAATTACTAACTATCATGTTATTTCCGACGCTATTGATTATGGAAGCAACGCTAAAATACTGGTATATATCGGCGATGATACCGAAAACGGATACAACGCTTCGGTGGTAGGTTACAACATTTCCTGTGACCTTGCCGTAATTAAAATAAACGGCAAAAATCTACCTGCAATCGACTGGGGTGATTCTTCTAAACTAAAGGTTGGACAAACGGTAGTTGCGGTAGGAAACCCGGGCGGTCTTGAGTTTATGGGCTCGGTTACAATGGGTATCGTTAGCGGACTAAACCGTGTTGTATCTGATGCTTATGACAGTTCTGCGGTCCAGTTAATTCAGACCGATGCCGCAATAAATCCGGGAAATTCGGGCGGTGCTCTTGTAAATGAAGAGGGTGCTCTTATTGGAATAAACT
>JAZSLH010000090.1:0-8889 GCA_045535275.1 Acutalibacteraceae bacterium | reverse complement strand
CAACCGACGAAGCCTGTAAAGAAGCGGGAAAGCCTTTATTTTCTTCGAAAACAAAAGGAACACCTACGCTCGAAAAGAACTCTTCAATAGTTTTGTTTCCGTCTTCTCCCATAACCTTCATAGCAAACTCAACCGATTCTCCGTGAAAACGGTCGGATGAAAGATTTTTGTTGGTAATATTATATCTGTCGTTTCCGGTAGTGATAAGTTTTTTGCCAACTCGGTCTAAAGCCTCGAAAATATATACCTTGGATGAGGGCGAAAGCCTTTTGGCTGTAATAGCGGCAGTAAGCCCTGATGCGCCTCCGCCGATTATGGCTATATCAGCAAAATAATTCATCATATCTCCTAAAATTTAAAAATTATTCCGGCAACTGCACCAATTAGTATATAAACTATTGGGTGTTTTTTAAATTTCATAATTCCAAAAAGCAAAACGCCAAACAGTATAATTGCTTTAAGATTGAATATTTCAAAAAAGCCCACGCCTGTAATATTAAACATAAGGGGAGTTATCATTGCAATCAGCGAAACTATAAGCAATCCTATTGTTGCAGGTCTAAGACAGAAAAAAGTTTTTTCAACCAGACTGTTCTGGCGGAATTTCTGCAAAAATTTTGCAATTATCATAATAATTACAAGGCTGGGAAGAACAAGTGCGGTTGTTGCAAGTAATGCTCCAAAAATACCGCCTAAAACACCAAATTCCTTACTGCCCGATGTATATCCTACATAGGTAGCCATATTTATTCCGATAGGACCGGGTGTAGATTCCGAAACGGCAATCATATTGGAAAGTTCTTCGGCATCAAACCAATTATAATTTTCTGCTATTTTCATAAGAAAAGGAATGGTAGCAAGACCTCCGCCAACAGCAAAAAGACCTGTTTTAAAGAATTCCCAAAAAATTAACAAGTAGGTCATTTTACTGCCTCCTTATCGGTTCTTTTGCTAGACAATTTGTCAATAAAGTATTTAGCAATAACACCAACTACCGCTGAAACAAGAATTACAATAATTGGCGAAGCATCAAGGAAAAAGGATGCGACAAAAGACGCAAGAGCAATTCCAACCGTTAAGGCATCTTTAATTCCGGATTTTATAAGTTTTAAAATCGCTTGAACAATAAGAGCACAAACCGCTACAGAAATACCCGCAAATGCGTTTTTAACAATTTCGTTTTCGGCAACAAGGCCTAAAGCAGTGGCTAAAAGGGTGATTATAATAAGCGATGGAGTAACCACGCCAATTGTTGCGAAAATACCGCCTAGAACACCTTTGCGTTTAAAACCTATAAAGGTCGCTGTGTTAACAGCAATGATTCCGGGTGTGCATTGTCCAACCGCGAAATAATCCATAATTTCATCGCTTGTTACATACCCACGCTTCTCTACAAGTTCACGTTCAAGAATAGGAAGCATTGCGTAACCGCCACCAAAGGTCATAATTCCGATTTTAAAAAAAAGACCGAATAAAGATAAATATTCTTTCATTATTTCTCCTTTTCAATATTTAAAACAGTTGCAGTGTTGTCCTTAACACAAAAAGAAACACAAAATCCGTCAAAGTCAAGTTTATAAACTCGCTCGGGGTCATTTTGATAGGCAGGTCGAGGGTCTTGAGCCAGAATCTCGTTAATGTTTTCTGTCAAAGAAATTTCATTTTTCATTTGAATCTCTTTTGGAATTACAACATCAAGAACAGTTCTTTGAATAGTTCCTGTAAAACCGTCTGACGCCTCGGTTTTGCAGTCGGCATAAGGCACATAAGGTTTTATGTCATAAATCGGCGTACCGTCCATAAGGTCGGCCCCCGAAACATGAAGAATTGGACCTAACTCTTCGTTCATCTCAATTTTGTCAAGTTTTACACAAGAAAGTCCCAGTGGATTTGGGCGAAACGGGGAACGGGTAGCAAAAACGCCCGTACGTTTGTTTCCGCCAAGCCTTGGCGGACGGACGGTAGGCGACCATTCTTCACGCACTGCCTCACTAAACTGCCAGATAAGCCAGATGTGCGAGAAACCCTCTAAATCTCTGAAGGCTTCTTTTATTCTGTATTCGTTTTCAAAAATAATTTTCGCTTTAACCGAATCGCAAAGTCCGCTTTGCCTTGGAATACCGAATTTGTCGGAAAACCCGCTTTTTATTTCGGCAATTTTTTTAACAGTAAAAGTGTCCTTCATTTTACACAACCTAATTTACAATAAATATTATAACCAGTATAAGTATAATGTTCAAAATTGGAAAAATCAATAATAATTTAGTAAACGGGGGTAGAAATATCGGCTTAGTTGTGATACAATAAAAAACAATGTATGACAAAATCGGAGGAAAATATGCAAAGAGAAAAACTAGGCTCAAGGCTTGGATTTATTTTGCTTAGTGCAGGTTGCGCAATAGGAATAGGAAATGTGTGGAAGTTTCCTTGGATGGTAGGAGAATATGGCGGAGGAGCCTTTGTTTTGCTTTACTGCCTTTTTCTGATTGTTTTAGGAGTTCCTATTATGACCATGGAGTTTGCTATGGGACGCGCTTCAAGGAACAGTCCTATTGACCTTTACCGTCCTATCGAACCAAAAGGAACTAAATGGCATCTTCATGGTTATGGAATGTTTGCGGGTCTTACAATACTTATGATGTTCTACACCTCTGTAGCGGGTTGGATGCTTAAGTATTTTATCTTGATGGTTACGGGTCGGTTTGTTGGAATTAGCGATACTGCCGTCAACGAAAAATTTTCCTCAATGCTATCAAGTCCTTTTGAGATGGTTTTCTTCACCTTTCTGATTATTATAGCAGGTTTCTTCGTTTGTTCCTTTAGTCTTCAAAAAGGGCTTGAACGGGTTTCAAAATATATGATGATAATTCTGCTTGTAATAATGGTAGTACTTGCTGTTTACAGCATTTTCCTGCCCGGCGGAAAAGAAGGACTTAAATTTTATCTTGTACCCGATATAAATAAAATGGATTCATTTTCTAAGTTTATAAGAGTGGCTTCGGGTGCGATGCAACAGGCTTTCTTTACTTTGTCGCTCGGTATCGGCTCAATGGCAATTTTCGGTAGTTATATTGGTAAAGAACGTTCTTTATTTGGCGAATCTGTTAATATTGCAATTCTTGATACTTTTGTAGCAATAACATCGGGTCTTATTATTTTTCCCGCATGTTTCGCCTTTGACGTTGAGGTGAATAACGGCCCTGCCCTTATCTTTATGACCTTGCCCCGTGTTTTTAACAATATTGCCGAGCCTTTCGGACAGATTGTGGGAAGTTTGTTCTTTTTATTCCTTTTCTTTGCCGCTTTCACAACAGTTATTGCTGTTTTCCAGGCAATCGTTGCTTGCTGTCAGGAAAAGTTTCTTTGGTCAAAGAAAAAGACCTGTTTTATCTGTTGCATCTCAATGATGCTACTCTCTCTTCCTTGCATTTTCGGTTTTCTGACCTCATTTGACTTTCTTGGAAAAACCTGGCAGGTGCTTAATATTGAAGACTTCATTGTTTCAAATCTTTTACTTCCCATCGGCTCGGTAATTATAGTCCTTTTCTGCACTTTAAAACGCTTTGGCTGGGGATTTGAAAATTTTAGGAACGAAGCCAACACAGGAAAAGGTCTTAAAATAGTAAAATGGATGAAACCCTACTTTATATATGTGCTCCCCGTAATAGCAGTTGCGGTATTTGTTCTAAGTTTGCTCAGTTTCTTTAAGATAATTTAGTTTGGAGAAAAGTATGGAACAGTTTGAAAAAATACTAAAATCAATAGATGATGTGGTATGGGGTCCTGTACTCATTATACTTATAATGGCGGTTGGCTTTCTTCTAACCTTCAGAACCCGATTAGTTCAGGTTGTCCACCTTCCTCGTGCTCTCAAGTATATATTTAAAGAAGAAGAAGGAGCAAAGGGTGAGATTTCTTCCTTTGGCGCTCTTTGTACCGCCCTTTCGGCAACAATTGGAACGGGTAATATCGTAGGCGTTGCAACGGCTATTGTAGCCGGCGGTCCCGGAGCACTTTTCTGGATGGTTCTTGCCGCTTTCTTTGGTATGGCTACCAAATATGCCGAAGGCCTACTTGCCGTTAAATACCGCACAATAGATAACGAAGACCATGCACTTGGAGGTCCTTTTTACTACATAGAAAAAGGTATGGGCAAAAGTTGGAAATGGCTTGCGTGCTTATTTGCTACTTTCGGTGTTGGTGCAGGACTTTTCGGCATAGGAACATTTACACAGGTTCAGAGTGTTACCTCGGCAATTAAAAACTTTTTCGACCCTGAAGGAACAAATATTGCTTTCGAACTCTTTGGAAACAAATATAGTTGGGCTGTTGTAATCGGCGGTTTAATAATAACCGTAGCCGCTGCCCTTGTAATTATTGGCGGAATAAAAAGAATTTCCAAGGTGTCGGAACTTGTAGTTCCCTTTATGGCTGTTATATATGTTCTGCTTTGTGTTACAATCCTTGTTTGCAATATCACGAAAATTCCTGCTGCTATTGTTATAATTTTAGAAAGCGCATTTGGACTTCGTGCTGTTGCAGGCGGAGCCCTTGGCGCAATTATCGTAGCAATGCAAAAAGGCGTTGCTCGTGGTATCTTCTCTAACGAAGCGGGTCTTGGTTCTGCCCCTATTGCCGCTGCCGCCGCTCAAACAAAAGAACCCGTTCGACAGGGCCTTGTTACAATGACAGGTACTTTTATTGATACTATTGTAATTTGCTCTTGCACAGGTCTTGCCATAGTTCTAACGGGAGCCTGGGATACAGGCCTTGAAGGTGTCGCTGTAACCGCCTATGCCTTCCAAAGCGGAATTCCCTTTGTCTCGGCAGAATTCGCATCCTTTGCTTTAATGTTGTGTCTTATCTTCTTTGCCTTTACAACCATTCTAGGTTGGGACTATTATAGCGAACGCTGCCTTGAATATCTTACCGGCGGCAAAAAATGGGCAGTTCAAGTTTTTCGTTGGATATATATCGCTGCCGTATTTGTTGGCCCGTATATGACTTTGGGTGCGGTTTGGACAATGGCAGATATTTTTAACGGACTTATGGCTCTTCCGAATATTATTGCACTTTTAGCCTTAAGCGGAGTTGTAGCAAAGGAAACAAATAGTTATTTTGAACGTCAAAAACCGGGCGGAATTTTAAAGGAAAAATAAAAATAGAAAATAATTAGAATAAGCACGGGAAATCAAACTTTCCGTGCTTATTTTGTTGAAATTATATAAGTTTAAGTGTATAATATTTATATTGAGTATTTCTGAGGGTGAGCGAATGCATAGGCAAAACAGAGGCATGGTTGAGGGACCGCTTTTTTCAGGTATGATGTTTTATACTATTCCGATTATAATAAGCGGAATGCTTCAACTTCTTTTCAATGCGGCTGACCTTGTAATTGTCGGACAGTTTGGTGAGTCGGGAAGTAAAGCGGTTGCCGCCGTCGGTTGCACCGGAGCAATTTCTGCTCTTATAATTAACTTTTTTATTGGTTTTTCGGCGGGTAGTGGTGTCACCGTAGCCCATGCAATCGGAGCAAAGAATAGTGACTATATTCGTAAATCTGTTCACACAATAATTCCCTTGTCAATACTTGGCGGAACTATTGTTTCTGTGTTCGGCGTCTTTCTTGCAAAACCCCTTTTGATTTTAATGGATACACCACGCGAGATTCTCCCGCTTGCCACAATTTATATGCAGATAATCTTTGCGGGAACAATGCCAAATATAGTTTATAATTTCGGTTCAGCCGTGCTTCGTGCGGCCGGAGATTCGAAGCGACCGCTTTATTTCTTGATTGTTGCGGGAGTTGTTAATGTCCTGCTTAATCTGGCTTTTGTTTTGTTCTTTAAAATGGATATTGCAGGAGTTGCTCTTGCAACTATAATTTCTTATATAATTTCTGCAATTTTAATTATATTTGCTCTAATGAAAAGGGAAGATGATTGCAAACTAATACTTAAAAATCTTCGTTTTCACGCCGAACCGCTTAAAAAAATCTTCAGAATGGGCTTTCCTGCCGGGGTACAGTCCTCTATTTTCTCGGTTTCTAACGTAATAATTCAAACCTCTCTTAACGGGCTTGACGCCATTCCACAGTACACGGGTATTGTTGCGGGAAGTGCAGCCGCTACAAATATTCAAAACTTTGCCTTTATGACCAACGAGGGCTTCAGACAAACCGCAATGAACTATATTGGTCAAAACTCAGCAGCAGGTCGTTTTGACCGAGTAAAGAAAATCTCTCATATCAGTTTTATGGCTACTGCAGTTTTGGGAGTTATTGTTGGTATTGTGTTAACAATCTTTTCAAAACCGCTTCTGTCAATTTATATTTCCGACTCGCCCCAGGCGGTTTATTGGGGTTCGGTCAGAATGCTCTATATTTGTCTACCGTTTTTTATTGCGGGACTTATGGACGTTACAACAGGTGTATTAAGAGGGCTTGGCCAGTCGGTTTTTCCAATGATTACCTCAATAATGGGAATTTGTGTGTTACGTGTGGTTTGGATATATACTATCTTCCAAATTCCCGCTTTTCACACACCCGAGTCGCTCTTTATTTCTTATATTATTTCTTGGGTGATTACCTTTATCGTTCAATATGTCGTAATAAAGGTTTTAATAAATAAAAATATAAAAACGCAAAAATCAGAAAGCGAGAGGGTTTCAAATGAAGGTTAATCTCCATACGCATACCTTCCTTTGCGGTCATGCTACAGGAACGCCCGAAGAATATATTCAAAGAGCAATAGAAAATAAAGTTAAAGTATTGGGCTTTTCGGAACATGCACCCTTCGTTTTCCCCGACGGATATGAATCGGGACATCGTGTGCCTTTGTCGAAAGCAAAGGAATATATGGACACCTTAAATTTCCTTCGAGAAAAATATAAGGATAAAATAAAAATTTATATCGGTTTTGAAATGGAATATTATCCGCTTTATTTTGAAGATATGTACAAAACCATAAAAGAACTCGGTGCAGAATACCTAATCCTCGGTCAGCATTTTGTAAAGAATGAGCACCCCGACGGGCACTATATTGGAATGATAGAAAGACCCATGTCTGACCTTACCCGGTATGTAAACTGTGTGATTGAGGGAATGAATACAGGTATCTTTACCTATATTGCTCACCCCGATTTAATTGAGGCAACTTCCGACATGCCGTTTTACAGAAAAGAAATGACCCGTCTTTGTGAAGAGGCGAAAAAATGTGATATACCGCTTGAAATAAATTTTTACGGTATACGCGACCACCGTTTTTATCCATTTGAAGAATTTTGGAAAATTGCGGGTCAAATCGGTTGCAAGACAGTTTTCGGCTTTGATTCACACGATACGCTTTCTGCTTTTGATGACTATTCAATACCTTTTGCAGAGAAAATCGTTTCTAAATACGGGCTAACCTTAGTTAAAGAGCCCGAAATTATTCCTTTACCCAGTCGGTTTTAAAATATTGATATATTAAGTAGAATGTAATAAAGTAATTATATGAGGTGACCGTTATGAATAAAAATTTTGTTATAACAATCGGTCGTGAGTTTGGAAGCGGCGGACACGAAATTGCGTGTAAAGTTGCCGAAAAACTGAATATTAAGGTTTATGATAGAGAATTTATCGGTATGATTGCTAAGAACAGCGGAATGAGCGAAGATGTTCTTCGAGAAATTGATGAAACCGCAACAAACAGTTTTTTATACGCCCTTTCTTCAGGCGCTTTTTCGGGGGCTCAAATGTTAACCTCAAGGTCGGTTACCCTTCCTATTACCGATAAAGCGTATATAAATTGTTCAAATATTATTAAAGATATTGCTGACAAAGAGTCTTGCGTTATAGTAGGTCGCTGTGCTGATTCTATACTTAAAGGAAGGGATAATCTTCTGACTGTTTTTGTTCATGCTGACCTTGAGCAGCGGATAAAACGCATAATGGAGCGTAAAGAACTTTCTTTTGAAGAAGCGGAATCTTTAATAAAAAAGACCGACAAAAAGAGAGCCAACCACCATAACTATTATGCAGATACCCGCTGGGGTGCCAGAACGGCGTATGACCTTTGTATTAACAGTAAAATCGGCACCGAAACAGCAGCAGAAATGATAGTAACCGCTGTTAGTTCTTTGCAAAAATAATTCACTAAACCTCCTCGTCTTTCGTAATATATATTGCGAAAGGCAGTGATTTATTGGTTTATTTTAGAAAGAATACAAAACAAAGAATTATTCGTTTAATTATTTTGTTTGCAATAATTTCTCTTGTTGCCGTTTCTCTTTGGGCAGTTGTAGATATACGGCTTCGAAAGGTTGCCGTTGTCTATGCGAAATCCGCTATAAAGACTGTTCTTTCCGATAGTGCAAACAAAGCGGTTTGCTCTGCCCTCGACACTTTACAGATTACATACGACCAACTTGCTGTAATATCCCGAAACAGCGAGGGTATTGCAACAAGTGTTGAAATTAACACAGTGGAAGCCAATCGGATTAAATCATACATAACAAGAGAAATATCCAAAGAACTATATTCCTATTCAGATGTTACCTTCGAAGTCCCGTTAAGCGCCGCATTCGGTGTTTACTATACCTCTTTTAAAGTTCCTAAAATTAGTTATACTGTGAGTGTTACAACAACCGTACTTAGTGACTTTAAGAGTAATTTTATGGGAGCAGGAATAAATCAAGTGCTCCATCAGATACTGATGACGGTAACCCTTGAAAGCGATTTGGCAATGCGTGAGGACAAAACCGAGCAAATATTTACTACTGACTTTATTGTGGCACAAACTGTAATTGTCGGTGCAGTACCCGATGCCTTTACAAGTGTCGGCCACGCTACCGATGAAATGCTTGAAGATATATTTGACTTTGGAGCAGATGTTTTAGATTAAAGGAGAA